>NZ_JBSPTO010000039.1:0-38286 GCF_053850215.1 Mesorhizobium sp. f-mel | reverse complement strand
GCCCCGTCCTTGGTGAAATAGGGCGGCAGCAGAAAGATGCGACGGCGCCGCCATATTCGGCAAATGCCTTATAGCCCGATCCGAAATTAAGTTGAGTTTGGTATCAGCAGCTCCCCGAGAGCCCACCGGTAGCGATCTCGAGTGTTATCGAGCGGCCGTTGGTTCGAATTCGCTCTTCCGGCGGGATCATGCCGGCGGATAGCCGCCAATCCATTGGATTGCACGGTATTGACTCGAGCCCATCACAACGACTGAGCGAACGGCGGGATTCGGGATCGAGCTGAGCGTCGACGAACGGCAGAGATTAGGCGCAAAGCGGCCATTCGCATTCCGACAGACATAAGTCGCCTTCGGTGCAAGAGCAGCCGTACGTCTCAACGCCCCCTACCGATCCTCGATAATCCGCAAATAAGCCGCCGTCACAAACAGCACGATCAGCCCAAACAGAATCCGCCGCGCGCCTTCGGGCATTTGCAGGATGGTCAGCAGTGTCGTCAGCACGGTGAGGATCAGCGCCCCGATGATGGTGCCGGTGTAGCCGCCGCGGCCACCGAAGATCGAGGTGCCGCCGATCACGGCGGCGGCCACCGAAGGCAGCACCAGCGGTTCGGCCAGCGACAGCGACGGCGCCTTGATCAGGCCGATATAGAGCAGCCCGGTAATGCCGGCGAGCACGCTCGAGATGACGTAGAGCGCTGTGATGACTTGCCAGTAGCGGACGCCGGACAGGCGTGCTGCTCCTTCATTGTCGCCGACTGCGTAAAGCAGGCGGCCAAAGCCGGTGCGGCGCAAGGTGAAGACGATGAGGACGGCGATGGGCACGAACAGCAGCAGCGCATTGGGCACGCCATAGGTGAGGCCGGTGCCGAGCCAGGCCAGGAAGGGCGGGATCTTGGCGCCCGAAGCTATCACGGTGCGCTGATAGACCTGCAGGCAGCCGGTGCCGATCAGGCTGGTGCCGAGCGTCATGATCAGTGGGTGCACGCGAAAGACGCCGACACCGATGCCGTTGATCAGGCCGATCAGCACCGCCGGCACCAATGCGATGAGGATCGCCACCGCCGGGTCATGATTGACGACCTGCGTCGCCATGATGAAGGCGCTCATCGTCGCTACCGTACCGACCGACAGGTCGATGCCGCCGGTCAGCATGGTCATGGTCTGGCAGCCGGCAAGAATCGCCAGCGGGATGGCGAACTTCACGGTGTTGGCGAGCCACCGCTCATTGACGATGCCGGGACGCAGGATCTGCAGAATCACCACCAGCATGACCAGCAGGATGATCAGCGGGATCAGCGGCCGGTCGGCCATGAACCGCTTGAGGCGGCGACCGAAGGGGACGGGTTGAGAGACCGTGGCGGCATTGCTCATGATGGGCGGCTCCGCATGGTGATGAAGGCGCCGAACATGACGACGGCGACCATGATCGCGCCCTCGATGATCGCGGTGACGTTGGGATCGATTGCCAGCAGCGTCAGGTCGGTGCGTACCAGCCGCAGCACGAAGACCGCGACGATCGGGCCGAGCAATCCGCCCTTGCCGCCGCCAAGTGCGACGCCGCCGAGCACGACCGCCGCCACGCTGGCAAGAAGATAAGGGCCGGGAATGGGGGCGCCGATGCCTGTGCTCATGGTCAGCGCCAGCCCGCCCATGGCAGCGAAAAGCCCCGACAGAGCATAGGCGATGATCCTGGTGCGCGCGACAGGCACGCCGCTGCGAAATGCCGCGAGCTCGCTGCTGCCGATGGCGTAGATCGAAAGGCCGAGTTTTGAGCGCTTGAGCGGTATCCAGATGATGCAGAGGCAGACGACCAGCAGCACCAGCGCCTTCGGTATCCAGGCAGAAATCCCGGGCAGGCCCGGGATCGGGACTGTCCCGACGATGGTCGCCCTCAGCCATTCGGCCACCGCGCCGCCGGGCGCACCGAGGACCAGCAGCGCCGCGCCCTGCAGGACGAAGAGGGTGGCCAGCGTGACGACGATGTCGGGCACGCGGGTGACGACGATCAGCATGCCGTTGACGGCGCCCAGCACCAGTCCCATGGTCAGCACGAACGGCACGACGAAAAGCGCATATTCCTCGCTGGCGCCGTCCATCATCGAGGCGGCGGTGACGCTGGTCAGCGCCATCATGGCGCCGACGGAAAGATCGATGCCGCCGGCGATGACGACAATCGTCTGGGCGGCCACGGCAAAGGCGTAAGGCAGCACCGCGCGCACCAACGAGCCGAAATCGCCGCTGCCATAGCCCGGCTGGATGAGTCTGGTGATCACGAACAGGACCACGAACAGGACAAGCAGGCCGGCGACCCAGCCCTGGCGACGGACGAGGCGGGTCAAGGTTTCGCCACCGGGCTCGAGTGGATATCGGCAAGGATGCCGACGTCCTCCTTGGCGCCGCGCGGCAAGCCGTAGGCGGCGCGCATCAGTGCGGGCTCGTCGGCGAGTTCGACGGGGAAGACGTCGACGACGCGCCCCCCAAAAATGACGATGACGCGATCGCAGACACGCTGCACCTCCTCGAGCTCGGATGTATAGAACAGCACCGACTTGCCCTGGTCGGCGAGTTCGCGCAGCAGCTTGTAGATCTCCTGCTTGGTGCCGACATCGATGCCGCGCGTCGGGTCGAAGCAGAGGATGGTCTGCGCTTCGGCGGCGATCCAGCGGGCGATCGTCACCTTCTGCTGGTTGCCGCCGGACAGGCGCTGCACCTCGCGCTGGGCGCGTGTGTCGATCTGCAGCCGCTCGATCGCACTGACGACCCTGGAGCGTTCCTGCGCCATGTTAGTCGGCCCCCAGTTGCGCAAGGCGGCGCTGAAGGGGAGCGCGATGTTTTCGCGCACCGAGCGCTGCATGGTCAAAGCTTCGGTGCGGTCGCCGGGCACATAGGCGATGCCGGCGCGGATCGCATCCGCCGGATGCGCGAATTTCACCGGCTTCCCGTCCACTTCGATGGTGCCGCCGGACGGGCGGATGGAGCCGGCCAACGCGGCGAAGAGCTCGTCCTGGCCTTGGCCCTCGAGCGCGACGATGCCCGCGACCTCGCCGTTGGCCAGATCAAACGAGACGTCGTTGAGCTTGGTGCCGACACGAAGGTTCGCCACGCCGAGGCGCGGGCGGCTATCCCCAGGCGAAGCGGCCTGGCTCGCCTGGCGCGCCGCCACGCGTGTTTTCTCGATCCTGGCGCCGAGCATCATCTCGACAATGCGCTCCTCGACGCCCGGCTCGATGTCGACGACGCCGACGGTCTCGCCGTCGCGAAGCACCGTGGCGCGGTCGCAAAGCGCCGATATCTCGACAAAGCGGTGGGAAATGAAGATCACCGAACGGCCGCTGTCGCCCTGGCTGCGCACGACTTCGAGCACCTTTTCGGCCAGGTTTGCCGGCAGTGCCGCGGTCATCTCGTCGAGCAGCAAAACGTCGGGCTCGACCGCCAAAGCCCGCGCCAGATCGAGCACGCGCAGCACGGCAAGCGGGATATCGCGCGCAGTCTCGCGGATGTCGAGGTCGGGAATGCCGAGTTCGCGCACCCAGGCGCGGAACGGCTCGACCGGCGTGTCGGTCAGGCGAAGGTTGGAGGCGACGTCGAGATCAGGGATGAGCGACGGTTCCTGATAGACGGGAAGCAGGCCGGCGCGGCGCGCATCGGCGGGCGAGCGCACGTCGCGGGCTTCGCCGCGGATCAGGATATGCCCGGCATCGGCGCGGATGGCGCCGGTCAGGATCTTGACGAGCGTCGATTTGCCGGCGCCATTGGCGCCCATCAGGGCGTGAACCTCACCCGGCAGGACCGACAGCGACGCGTTGCGCAGCGCCACCACTGCGCCGTAGGTCTTCACGACGCCGGTGGCGTCCAGGAGGGGGTTTGTAGTCAAATCGCTTTGCTCTCGATTTATGCCGGCTCAAATCATTTCGCGCTGGCGCCGCCCCTCACCTGCCCGCCGGCGCCCTCTCCCCGTTTAGAGACGGGGAGAGGGCGCTGTCATCGCCGGTTTCGCCAATCATCACCGTCGCCGGAAGAGCGCCGGAGTTGCGGCCGGCCCCCTTCTCCCCGTCACTATACGGGGAGAAGTGCCCGGCAGGGCGAGAGGGGCGGCGTCAACCTCGGCAATTGACCGTCTCCGCACACGTTGGAAACGGTCATGGTCTGCAGCGAAAGCCCATATTTACTCGCCCGGGCCCTTGCAGGCGATGATCTGGTCCTTGGTGTAGGTGGTCCACTCCGGAATGGAGATCGAGACCGGCCATTCCGGGCTCAGCGACGGATCGGCTACGCTCTTCAGCTTGGCCTTGCCCTCCTCAGTGGCGTTCTCCCAAAGCTGCGGCTCGACCAGCACGGTCTGCTCCGCCGGCTTCTTGCCGTTCAGGATCTGCAGAGCCAGCGTCACGCCGGCACCGCCGATCGAACCGGGATTGGTCACCGCCGCGCCGACAAGGCCTTCGACCGAGTTCAGCTGGCCGACGAAGCCGGCATTGTCGGCGCCGACCACCGGCACCAGCGGCGTCTGCGACTCGACCAGCGCGTCGACGATCACATTGTCGATGCCCGAGGTCCAGATGCCGTTGAAGGGCGATCCGGTGGCGATGAAGTCGAGGATCTGCTGCTTGCCCTGATCCTGCTGCCAGCCGGTGAAGACCTCATGCACGACCTTCACATCGGGGAATTCGGCAAGCGCCTTCTTAAAACCCTTGTCGCGATCGCTGTCGGCCGAGGCGCCGGCGGCACCGCGCATATAGACGACGTCGCCCTTGCCGCCGATCTGCTGGAACAGCCATTTGGCGCCGAGATAGGCGTACTGCTCCTGGTTGTTGGAGATGATATAGGCCGAGGGTTCGGTGACCGCCTGGTCGACGGCGACGACGACAATACCGGCCTTGGTGGCTTCTTCGAGGGCTGACTTGATGCCGGCCGGATCGGCCGGGTTGACGACGATGGCGTTGACCTTGGCGCTGATCAGGTTGCGGATGTCCTCGAGCTGGCCGGCGGCGTCGGTGTTGCGATGGGCGATGTTCAGTTTCGTGACTTCGCCGGAGGCGAGCGCCTGCGCTTTGATGGCGCAGATCATTTCCTCGCGCCAGCCATTGCCTTGCACCGTGTTGGAAACGCCGATCGTGTATTTGGCTTCAGCGGTCGAGACGCCCACCGAAGCCAGAAACGCCGCGCCGGCAAGCAGCGGGACCATTGCCAGATATTTTTTCATTCCAGTCTTCCTCCACATTGATCTCGTTTCAGTTCGAAAAGGGGCTCATTTCACGAAGGGGCGCAGCACGTCGCGGGCCAGCAGAAAGCCGCGCTTGAGGCTTTGATCGCTCCCCTCAAACCGCCGGTCCTCGTGCTCGATGATGATGGGCCCGTCGTAGCCGGCCCGGTAAAGGCCGGAGAAGATCACATTCCAGTCGACATCGCCAAGCCCCGGCATGCGCGGCACTTGCCAGCCCATGCCGGCCGAGAGAATACCGCGTTCGTAAAGTCCATCATGATCGATCATCAGGTCCTTGGCATGAACATGCAGCATGTGCGGACCGAATTCTTTGATGAAGCGGGCCTGGTCGATCATCTGCCAGACCAGATGCGACGGGTCGAAGTTCATGCCGACGTCGCCGCCCCACGCCTCGAGGATGCGGCGCCAGATATAAGGCGAATAGGCGATGTTGTGCCCGCCCGGCCACTCGTCATAGCTGAAGATCATCGGGCAGTTCTCAAATGCCAGCTTGACGCCCTTGTCGCGCGCATGGGCGATGATATCGGGCCAGACTGTCAGTGCCTCTTGCCAGTTGGCGTCGATGGTTTTTGCAGCGTCGCCGCCGCAGAAGGTGTTGACCAGCGGAACGCCCATATGGCTCGCCAGCACGATCACCTTCTTCAGATGGTCGATGACGGTCTTGCGGTGGGCGGCATCGGGATGCAGCGGATTGGGGTAGAAGCCGAGGCCCGAGATCGACAGCTTGTTTTCCGTCAGTGCGGCCGCGATTTCCTTCGCCTTCGAGGCCGAGGTCGAGGCGGCGTCGATATGGCTGGTGCCGGCATAGCGCCGGGCGGCACCGGAGGATTTCGGCCAGCAGGCGATCTCCAGCGCCTCGAAGCCGGCAGAACTTGCCCAGTCGGCGACATCGGCGAGGGGGGTATCGGCAAACGGTGCGGTGAGCAGTCCGAGCTTCATATTGCTCTCCCCTGGTCGTGACGACCTACTATGCCGATTGTGCGGTCCGCTTCAACCGTGCGACTGGTCGGCAATGCGCAAAGCTGTCTGACGAATGCCATCGGATCGTCGCAGAGCAGGCCGTCGAGACCGGCTGTGACAGCCGTGCGGAAATCGTTGATGGCGATCCAGTCCGCCAGGCTATTTCCTGCGGGCCAGCGCCGTCCGGTCGTAAGGCGGTTTTTGGACCCGGGGAAGGAAGCCGGCTAAGCAGTGCCGGGCCGATTGCTTCGAGAGCTGCGACAGCAGCCTTCACCGGTTCGCCCCTACGACCCATTGCTCCTGGTCGATCAGGGCGCCGGTCATCGGCCCGGAGGCGTCGGAGAGCAGGAAGACCGCGAGGTTCGCCACCTCGTCGGCCGCCAGCAGGCGCCCGAAAGGCTGCGACGCGTTGGCGGCGTCGATCCAGCCCGGGCCGTGCCCGAGCGTCTCGGCCTGCATGATGCGCTCGGCCGGGGTGTCGGTCCAGCCGACATTGATGCCGTTGACGCGGACGCGGTCGAAACGATGCGCATTGGCGGCGTTGCGGGTCAGCGTAGCGAGCGCCCCCTTGGTGGCCGAATAGACGGCGAGTTCCGGCGAACCGCAATGCGCGTTGATCGACAGGACGTTGACGATGGCGCCGCCTTGACCCTGCTTGCGCATCTGCGTGATGGCTGCCTGCATTAGAAAGAACGGCGCCCGCGCATTGACGGCAAACAGCGCCGCCCAATCGTCGAGGTCGGCATCGAGAAACGAGGCGCGGTTGGTCAGGCCGGCGGCGTTGACCAGCGCGTCGATGCATCCGAAGCGGCTGATACATTCGTCCACCAGCCGCGCCGGCGCCGCGGTATCAGCCAGATCGGCGGCAACGAATGTGGTTGGCGTGCCTGCCTGGGAGAGTGCCGTCGCCACGTCGTTGCCACGCACGGGTTCGCGGCCGGTGACCAGCAGGCCGCCGGCGCCAGAACGGGCGAGCGTCTCGGCGATCGCCCGGCCAATGCCTTGCGTCGCGCCGGTGACCAGCACCACCTTGCCTTCCAGCTGAAGCTCCATTCCTCCTCCCGGAACAAAGTTTCCATTTTTTCCAGAGTAGGGAACGCCAATTCCCGATAGTCAATCTTCAGGAGGGAGTTTTCAAATCATGGTCTTACGCAATTGCTGACGGATCCATGCGTGAATGCTTGCGGGGTCGGCATGGTGCGTGGCAGCCGCAACGCCTTTATCGGCGCCGTGCACCGGCTGGCCATGCGCCTCGACGACAAGGTTGCGCTGGTTGCCGGCGCATTGTCCTCGGATCCCGAAAAGTGCCTGACAGGCTTGGTGCTATATCACTGCAGTGACCCTGCCTGCCGCATCGAGGAGACAGCCGACTCGCGCCTGCCGAACTTCGATGCCGCCTTGTCTTGCGTAGTCTATTCGCACCGCGATCGGCGCCGTGAGGGCGCCTCGACGTTCACGCAAGGCACCTGCGCTTGCCGCGTGGACACGGACGGCGCCAAGCGGCGTCGCGGCGGACATGATCGCCGCGCGGCAGGCTTGCACGACCGCAACTGGCGTACCGGGTCTCGCTTTCAGCGATCCAACAGATCGAAAGGGATACCCCTTGGTGGAGTCACCCTCACCAGGTCTAGAAGGCATGAGGACGGGTGGCAGGACGATCGATTGCCTGGCGGTCTTGGCAGGGGCAGTGGTTGTGGTGACTGCGGCCGGACTACCGGGAGTGGCCTTACCTGCGCCGACCGAAGCTCCAACGTTTGCTCCACTCGCACCGCCGACGCTCGTGCCCGCCCCCACAGATGCGCCTTGCGAACCGGCGCTCACGCCAGCACCGACCCCGAGACCGCCGACGCTCGCGCCCGCCCCTACAGATGCGCCTTGCGAACCGGCGCTCGCTTCAGCACCGACCCCGACACCGCCGACGCTCGCGCCCGCCCCCACAGATGCGCCTTGCGAACCGGCGCTCACTCCAGCACCGACTCCGAGACCGCCGACCTTACCGCCGATGCCTGTGTCTTGAGCCGAGGCAGGCCCGATTGCGATCCCGATCGTCAACGCGGCCTCGATGTACTTTTTCATCATAATACTCCTCTGCGGCGTACGCTCCCTGGTCTTTCTACTGGCGCAGGTTGAGCTTTTTCGGTGGTCGCGTTGGGAGCAATGCGGCGGGAAGAGCGATGGTTGCCCGCAGAACAGGTTGCGGCGACTTTTGGACCTTCACTTTCCGTTTTTCCTGCAAGCGCGATTTACCGGCTGGTTGGCCGTCCGAACGCGATAATGTATTCCCAAGTCCACTCGCGGGGTTACGGGCTTTCGGCGCGCGCTCCACAGCCGCAGTGCGACGTTTATCCTTCACGAGGTCAATTGCCTTACGCGCGGCACTGAGGCTGCGGGCAAGATCGATAGCCCTTTCACGCTCTTGTTCCAGCGCCGCACTCAACTCTGCCGAGACCTGCCTTGAAGCGTCGCGTTCCTGGCGGACAATATCGAGGTCGCGTACAGCTGAATCTGCTCGTTCGCGTTCCAGTTCGAGTGCTTCTCCAGCTTGCTTTAGAGCGGTCTCGGCCATCGATCGGTCCTTTATGGCGTTGGTCTTCTCCACGGCGGCCAGGTTTGCGTCTGTCTTAAGAGCGTCGATAGTTTGGCGAGCCGTGGTGAGTTCTTGTTGCAAGAGTTCGACCTTGCGCCTCTTCTCATCAAGCGCTCGCTTCGCAGCAATCTGAGAGGCTGCCACAGAGGGGTGCGCTCCGGCGGCCCTTTCACGCTCTTGTTCCAGCGCCGCACTCAACTCTGCCGAGACCTGCTTTGAAGCATCGCGTTCCTGGCGGACAATATCGAGGTCGCGTACGGCTGAATCTGCTCGTTCGCGTTCCAGTTCGAGTGCTTCTCCAGCTTGCTTTAGAGCGGTCTCGGCCACCGATCGGTCTTTTATGGCGTTGGTCTTCTCGACCGCGGCGAGGTTTGCGTCTGTCTTAAGAGCGTCGATAGTTTGGCGAGCCGTGGTGAGTTCTTGTTGCAACAGTTCAACCTTGCGCCTCTCCTCATCAAGCGCTCGCTTTACAGCAAGCTGAGAGGCTTCCATGGAGGGGTGCGCTCCGGCTGTCTGCTCGCGGTCCCAGAGAATGGCTTCGGCCCTAAAGTCTTCGATAACGCGCTGCGCCGTCTCCAGCGCTTCGTCTATTTGCTGCTGCTCTTTCAGGGTTTGTGCTGCCTGCTTAGCCACCGTGGTTGCCAATGCGTGTGCCTGGGCGCTTGCGTCACGTACCGCGCGCTGCATAATTTCTAGCTCCGCTCGTGCTGCGGCCAATTCGCGGCGTAATGCCATTTCATGCCCGCCGGGCGGCGTTTGCACACCCTCCTTGAGCTCCGCGGCGCTGGCAATGCCGACTCCCGCGGCGACGATGACGCCAACCGCGACTGCACGAAATCTGGACGAGATCTTCATGATGAGAGACTCCTCAAGATCAACGGCTAGCTGGCGGCACAGGGCACTTGCCACAGTCCGGCTGGCAGACACCTTCGCGGTAAAGGTTCTCTGCGCCGTAGCTGCCTTTCGCCCCTTCAGCACAACCCAAGGTAGAATCACCGGGGCATCTGTGAAGACCGACTGCTGCCATCCGCGTGCCATCCGCGGTGTTCCCTATTTTCCCCCTCCGGATAGGATGATCACGTACACGCCTGCGAATGTCGCCCTTCATTGTGATGACGCGACGCGCCGATCCGCACGTGCCCTGGCGCAGAGGCCGCCTTGCAACGGGCCAGACCCTTGAAGAAAGGGAAAATAACGGCTTACCCACTGAGAACAGTGGCCGAACAGTGGGGATTTGCCTGCGCGACAGCCAACTGAAACAGTTGCGGAACAGTTGGACATGCAGCTGAAGCCTCGGCGCCATCACCGCTGAGAACAGTGGAGGAACACTGGGAATTCAGCGGGCCTTGACGATGCCTTTCGCGTTGAAAACAGCGGCATAACAGCTGGAGAGAATACCGTTTCGGCACTGCCCTTTCGGTAGGCATTCTTTTCCCGACCTAGTAAAGGCCAATTTGGCCGGGCACGAACAGCTGAAATGGGGATGGAAGTGGCGAGGCCAAAATCTGCCGCGAAAAGCAACTGCTAGTTCAATCGGTTATGATATCCCGCTGGTGGAGCTGAGGAGGATCGAACTCCTGACCTCGTCATTGCGAACGACGCGCTCTCCCAGCTGAGCTACAGCCCCGTCCAGCGGATGGGCGCATTTATCGGGCGCGGCGGTTTCCTGTCAAGACGGCGTTTTGTCCAAAAAGCCGCGCGGTCAGCCCTCCGCGCAGCCTGCCGCCGACAGCGGCTCTTGCTGCTTTCGCCCGCAATGGCTACATGTCGCGAAATCAATGGAGCTTTGAATGAACGCGCTTATCGACACGCTGATCTACGCGCTCAGCATTTACTGGTGGATCATCATCGCCGCCGCCATTTTTTCCTGGCTTTACGCTTTCAACGTCGTCAACTCGCGCAATCACTTCGTCGATAGCGTCAGTAACATGCTCTACCGAGTGACCGAACCGGTCTTTCGGCCCATCCGCCGCTTCATGCCTGATCTCGGCGGAGTCGATATATCGCCGATCATCGTGCTGCTGATTATCTTCTTCCTGCAGCGATTTCTCGACAGCACCGTCAGAGACATACTTACTGGCTACTAAGCAGTGCATCCGATCGAAGTCTTCCGAATACGGCCGGACGGCGTCGACCTGCTCGTCTGGCTGACACCGAAAGCGGCGATGGACCGGCTCGAAGGCATCGAGATCTCGGCGGACGGGCGAAGCCATCTGAAGGCTCGCGTCCGCGCCCTACCGGAAAACGGCGCCGCCAATCAAGCGCTCGAACGGCTGGTCGCCAAGGCGCTGGGAGTGCCGCGATCGGCCGTCTCGGTCGTCGTCGGCGGCACGGCCCGGTTGAAGATGCTGCGCGTGCTCGGCGATCCGGCGGCGCTGGCGAGAGGCATCGAGGCGCTCAGCAGCGCTTGAGGCGCCAGTCGGCCTCAACGAGCGCTGAAGCCATCAAACGACCCTGCCAAGCCATCCTGGATAGATGGGCCAGTTCCGCGACACAGTTATGTTGACTTGTCGGGAGCCGATCGGCATCCGACCTGTCAAAATCACTCTATCGCGGAGCTAGTCTCTACACCAACCCGCGCTTGGTCATCATCGCTTCGGGCGACGGCATCTTGCCGCGGAAGGCGGTGTAGAGCTCTTCCGGGTCCTTCGAACCGCCGGCGGCATAGATGTTCTTCCTGAGCCGCTCGGCCAGCGCCGGATTGAACGGGTCGCCGTTCTCCTCGAAAGCCGCGAAGGCGTCGGCGTCGAGCACCTCCGACCACATGTAGGAATAATAGCCGGCCGAATAGCCGTCGCCGGCAAAAATGTGGCCGAAATGCGGGGTGCGATGGCGCATGGCGATGGTGTCGGGCATGTTGAGCCTCTCGAGCGTTTCGGCTTCGAAACGAAGCGGCTCCTCCGGTGCATCCGGCCGCGCATGGTAGGCCATGTCGACCAGCGCCGAGGCGGTGAACTCGACCGTGGCGAAGCCGGCGCCGAAGGTGCGCGCCGCCAGCATCTTGTCAACCAGCGCCTTCGGCATCGGCTTGCCACTCTTCACATGCAGCGCATGCTTTTCCAGCACCGCCGGCACGGTCAGCCAGTGCTCGTAGAGTTGCGAGGGCAATTCGACGAAATCGCGGCTGACCGAGGTGCCCGAAACCGACGGCCAGGTGACGTCGGTCAGCATACCGTGCAGGGCATGACCGAATTCGTGGAACAGGGTCTTGGCTTCGTCGACCGACAACAGTGCTGCCTCGCCCTCCGGCGGCTTGGCGAAATTCATGATGTTGTAGATGACCGGCTTGGAGCCATGGCCGAGCTTATAGCCGGATTTCAGCGCGCTCATCCAGGCGCCGGAGCGTTTGGAGGGCCGCGCGAAATAGTCGGCAAGAAAGAGTCCGCGCTCGCTGCCGTCGGCATTCCTGACGACGAAAACGCGTGCGTCCGGATGCCAGGTGGCGATGCCTTTCTTCTCCTCGAAGGTGATGCCGAACAATCGTGTCGCCACGTCGAAACAGGCATCGATGATGCGGTCGAGTTGCAGATAAGGCTTCATTTCGGCCTCGTCGAAGGCGAATTTCTCGGCGCGAAGCTTCTCCTGATAGAAGCGCCAGTCCCAGGCGGCGAATTTTTCGTTGCTGCCGGCCTCGACCGCCAACCGCTGCAACTCCACCTGGTCGGTTGCGGCCTTTTCCAAGGCTTTTTCCCAGACCGGGTCGAGCAGCATATGCACCGCCTCCGGCGTCTTTGCCATGGTATCGTCGAGCTTCAGCGCCGCGAAGGAAGCGTAGCCGAGCAGCTTCGCCTTTTCGGCGCGCAGGCGCAGCATGTCGCGCACCACGGCGGTGTTGTCGGTGGCGCCGCCATTCTGGCCACGCATGGTGAAGGCGCGGAAGGCGATCTCGCGCAGGTCGCGGCGCTCGGAGAAGGTCGAGAACGGCTCGTAGATCGAGCGCGACAGGGTGACCGCATAGCGGCCTTTCTGGCCGCGCATTTCGGCAGCCTCCGCCATCGCGCTTTTCAGGAATTCCGGCAGGCCGACAAGGTCGGCCTCGTCTAGGAACAGCGCCCAGTCGCGCTCGTCGGCAAGCAGGTTCTGGCCGAACGTCGTGCCGAGCGACGACAGTTCCTCATTGATCGCCGCTAGCCGCTTCTTGCCCTCGGCGTCGAGCCTGGCGCCGGAGCGGACGAAGCCTTTCCAGGTCTTTTCCAGCACCCGCAGCGTCTCAGAGTCGAGCGTCAGTGCCTCGCGGCGCTGATAGAGATCGTCGATGCGGGCAAACAGCCTTTCGTTCATCGAGATCGCCGAGAAATGCCGCGACATCTTTGGCGAGATGTCGCGCTCCAGCGCCTGGATCGCCTCGTTGGTGTGGGCGCCGGCCCGGCACCAGAAGATCGACGAGACATGGTCGAGCGCCTGGCCGCCAAGCTCCAGTGCTGCAAGCGTATTCTCGACGGTCGGCGTCTCGGCATTGCCTGATATTGCCTCGATCTCGGCCTCATGCGCCTTCAATGCCGCATCGAAAACCCCGGAAAAATCGCCGTCGCCGATGCGGGTGAAATCGGGCAGGCCGAGCGGCCCTTGCCAGATGGTCAGCGGATGGGCGGCGAGGTCGACGGCGGACGGCATGGGCAATCTTTCGCTGAGTGAGGGGCTTTCGCTGAGTGGCTGTAGAGGCAGGGCGAGATCATCACCGATGTAAGGCGCTGGCTTGCCGTACGCAATATCGGTAACCGCTCAATAGGCGTCGCAGTTTTCCGCGATCGCCGCCTGCGAACTGGCGGTGATGCGGTTGTCGGCGATCGCGAAGGTTTCCTGCATCAGCGCGTCGTTGTTGGGGAAATCATAGCAGGCGATCACCGTGGTGACGCCACCCTCGGTCTTCTCGATCCGATGCCGGATTTCAGCCCCGGCGACAGCGCCTTGCCAGTCGTCGATCGAGGCGATGAATTCCTGCTTGGTCTGGACGACGCCGAGATCGTCGAGTTTTATCCGGACGTCGCCGGCAAGCAGGTCCGACAGTTCGGCGCGATCGGCGACCAGCAGCGCCGCATACCAGCGGCCGATGAGCGCGCCGTCGTCGGCGCGAGCGGATATGACTGAAAACAGCAGCGCCGCTGCGGCCACGGCGATCGAACGGCATGCCATGCAACCCTCCTATGTCATCTCCGGCCGCTCGAAGTCGCCGGTATCCTTGTTCATCACCCAGAGCTCGCCGGTCGATATGTCGAACCAGGCACCATGCAGCGACAGCCGTCCCTTGCCTTCCAGGATCGAGACGCAAGGAAAGGTCCTGAGATTAGCGATCGAATAGCGGATCGAAATGCGCTCCAGCGCGGTCTGGCGCTCCGTCGCCGTCATGAACGTGCTGGAGGACACGGTCTCGGCCGCCGGCGCAATCAGGCTCATCCACTTGCCGATGAAGTCGCCGGGCGACAAGGGCGCGGCCGTGGGGTCGAGTGCCGCGCGGATGCCGCCGCAGCGGCCATGGCCCATGACCACGATGTTCTTCACCTTGAGGCTCTGCACGGCGAACTCGAGCGCCGCCGAGGTCGAGTGGAACTGGTCGTCGGGCGCATAGGGCGGCACCAGATTGCCGACATTGCGCAGCACGAAGAGTTCGCCGGGGCCAGCGTCGAAGATCGCCTCGGGAGCCGCGCGGGAGTCGCAGCAAGCAACGATCATCGTTTCGGGGGATTGGCCCTCGCGAGCGAGCGAGCGATAGCGTCCGCTTTCGGCGAGATAGCGGCCGCTCATGAAATTGCGGTAGCCGGTGAGCAGATGGTCTGGGAGATGAGGCATAGGCGGCGTCTGGAGCCTTTCCGGGTTAGGCGGCAGCTCTTTCAAGTCAGGAAGGCTCTAGCGGCAAAAGCCGGTCACGGGCAATGCCGAATCGCAGAGGACTGGCTGCAATAGGCATGCAGCAAACAAGCCTCGGCCTGGTGAGGTCATGTCCTTGCAAGCCAGGTTGTCATGCCCAAATGGCGACAGGGATGCCAAAACGATCGGCGAGCGGCGGATCCGGAAGCGGCCTTGCCTCGCCGCTGGCGATGCGGCCGGCAATCAGCATCATCGCTGCGGCGTCGACAAAGTCGTCGCCAGCAGCGCCTCGCGGCGGTGTCTGGTCGAGAAAGCCCCTGGTAAAACCGTGCCGGCAAAGCAGCGCCTTGCGTTCCGCCATGCCGGCCGGGTTGACGACGCCCTTGATCTTCTTCGGCAGGCACATTGCCTGATCGCTATTCAGTCGGCAGAAGGCGACCTCCGGATGCGATTCGAACACGCGGCTGCGCAGTTCGGGACGCGCGATCAGCACGGCATCGATCTCGCGGATCTTGGCAAAAATGCCGAAGGCCTGGATCGAGACGCCGCGCGGCGGATCGGAGGTTGCCTTCGCCACTTCGCTTGCCTCGCGATGTGCGGCATACCAGGCCTTGATCGTGGTGAAGCCGTCTGTATGCGCGTAAAGCGCCGCACGCGAGGGGATGGCGAAGACGCTGGATTGCCTGTTACCAAGCAGCGGCCGCACCAGCGCTTCGGGCCCACGGCCGCCCTTTTGCGACAGATCGGGCAGGCCGATCGGCATGTCGACGGCGACTGTCGCATCGGCCGGCAATGCGTCGAGCAGTGCTGCGAAGCTTGGAAAAACGGCTGCCGAGGGCATTGCGCCCGGATCGCGGCGAACGGCGATCCAGCCGGCCTTGCAGCCGTCGACGCCGACAACAGTCACGCTCTTTTGTCCCTCCCCGGATGCAGGAGATGGCGAAGCTGCACCATCGCCATCGGGTGCGACAGGCTCTGCGCGTCGGTTTCGAGCTGCAATTCGTCGCCGCCGCGCTTGGCGGTGCCCGCCAGGATCTCGTAGACCGCCGCCGTGGTCGATTGCAGTGCCTTGACCGCCGGCTGGCCGGACAGGATGCGCGCCAGATAGACGGCCGCCGTCAGGTCGCCGAGCCCATTGGGCGGCTTTTCGATGAGGCGATGTTCGGCGAGCAGCGCCTGGTTGCCGTTGAGCAGCAGATTGCCGGTGCCGCCGGCCATCATCGCCAGCGCCGAAGTGACCAGCATGGTGGACGGCCCGGCATCAAGGGCGGCCGCCATCACCGCCTTGAGATCGGGCAGCGGCGCTCCCGCCATCCATTCCAGCTCGTAGCGGTTTGGCGTGGCGATGTCGGCGATCGGCATCAGCCGGTCGCGCATGGCAATGGCGGTGGTCTCCGGCACATAGAGCCCGCCCGAATCGCCCATCACCGGGTCGCAGATATAGACGGCGTCCGGCGTCTTCGCCTTGACCGCGCCGACCAGCGAGGCGACGGCGTCGGCCTGGCCGCCTTCGCCGAGGTAGCCAGACAGCACCGCGCCGACCTCGCCCAGCCATGGCGCGCGCTCGAGATCAGCCATCAGCGCCTTGAATTGATCGAGCGGCGGCACGATGCGCGTCGCCCGCCCATGGCCCGGATGCCAGGGCAGGATGACGGTCGGCACCGCCCACACCGGAAAGCCGAGCGTCTCCAGCGCAAAGACCGCGGCGCGGTTGCCGACCGAGCCGCGCGCGACATGGCTGGAAATGACGATGACCGCGCGCGGCGCGTCGTGTTCTTCGGTGCTCACGGGGTTCCTAACTTTGGCTGAGGAAAAGCACGAGCCAGATCAACAGGCCAATGCCGACAATGAGCCCTAATGCCCGGCCAATGCGCGTGCCCCAATATTCGATCGGGTCCGACTGGTCGGCGTCTGCAGCAGTGACGTGATCGCGCGCGCCCTTGGCGGTCCGCGCCATGAACGAGGTGCCGCCCGGGTCGGTTTCACGTGCCACGCGCTCGATAATGCGGCGCGATTCGTCGTCGCTGTCCTGGCGTTCCGCCATGGCAATGCCCCTGTTTTCGCGGCGACTTTAACCTGTTCGCCCGGCCAATTACAGGGCTTGGCAGTGAATGATAAAGAACCAGCAAGGCTCCCAGGCGGAGGTCATGTTCTTGCACGCGGATTGTGGTACTGCTTCGGCTGCCAGTCATATTGAGGGATCTTTCCATGCTTGCTCAGCGTCTTTCCTCCCCTTTCTTCTTCCGCAATCTGCCTGCCTTGCTGATGATGACGATCGTGCTGCCACTGCTTGCCGGCTGTGGCTACAACACCATTCCGACGGCGGAGGAAAGCGCTAAGGCCGCATGGAGCCAGGTGCTGAACCAGTACCAGCGCCGCGCCGATCTCATTCCCAACCTGGTCGAGACGGTCAAGGGCTATGCCGCGCACGAGAAGGATACGCTCGAGGCCGTGGTCGAGGCGCGCGCCAAGGCGACGCAAGTGACGGTGACGCCCGAAACGCTGAGCGATCCGGAAGCCGTCAAGAGATTCCAGGACAGTCAAGCCGGCCTGACCAGCGCGCTGTCGCGGTTGCTGGCAGTGGTGGAGAATTATCCCGACCTCAAGGCCAACCAGAATTTTCTGGCACTGCAGGCGCAGCTTGAAGGCACCGAGAACCGCATCGCGGTCGCCCGCCGTGACTATATCCAGGCGGTGCAGGAGTACAATCTGACGCTGAAGACCTTCCCATCGGTGATTTGGGCGACCCTCTGGTTCCGCGGCAATCAGCCGTTCGCCAACTTCACCATCGAGGAAGACAAGATGCAGACGCCGAAGGTCGATTTCGGCACGCAGCAGGGCGGGTGACCAGCGATTAGCGGGCCCGATCCCCGTTGGCCTTGTACTCCGTCCCACCCCCCTCTGTCCTGCCGGACATCTCCCCCGCAAGGGGGGAGATTGGCAGCTTCTGCGTTCCGTCCACTCCTGGAACATTCAAAATTGGCGAAGGCCAATGCGATAGTCGATCTCCCGCCTTGCGGGGGAGATGTCCGGCAGGACAAAGGAGGGTGGGAAGGAACGCCAGCCTTGCATTCCTGCCGGTTGTTCTAGCCCTTCTTTGCCTTAGCCTCTTTCTCACCGCTCTCGCCGCCGAATTACCTGTTCTGACCGGGCGGGTTGTCGATAATGCCGGTATCATCGATGCCGCGACCGAGGCGGCGCTGACCCGGAAGCTTGCCGATTTCGAAGCCAAGAGCTCTGACCAGATCGTCGTCGCGACGGTTCCTAGCCTCGACGGCGAGGAGATCGAGCCCTACGCCAATCGTCTGTTTCGCGCCTGGAAGCTCGGCCAGGCCGGCGAGGACAATGGCGTGCTTTTGCTGGTCGCCAACAACGACCGCAAGATGCGGATCGAGGTCGGCTACGGGCTGGAAGGCACGCTGACCGACCTGCACACCAGGCTGATCATCGAAAACGACATGGTGCCGGCCTTTCGCGCCAGCGACTTCTCCGGCGGCATAGCCAAGGCCGTCGACGACATGGTCATGGTGCTGGAAGGCAATCCGGAAGAGCTGGAAGCGCGCGGCGAACGCAACCAGCAGCCGCCATTCAACACCGACGATCTGTTCTTTGCGATCTTCATAAGCATCTGGGCGATCATCTTCTTCGGCAGCATCGCAGCCTCCATCCTGCCACCGATCTTCGGCCGGAAACTCGGTCCTGGCCGCTATCGCTGGCTGGGCATGACCTTCGAGCCGAACCGGCGGTCTTCCGGCGGCTGGTCGGGAAGTTCTGGCGGGGGATGGTCGTCGGGTTCAGGCGGCGGCGGCTTTTCCGGCGGCGGTGGCTCGTCCGGCGGCGGCGGCTCATCGGGAAGCTGGTGACGACATGACAAGACGCGCCATCTGTCCCCCAGGTTCCGGCCATTTTGCCGCGACGGTCGGCGCTGCTTGGCGGCCATGGCGGTGCTGCTGGTCGGCTTCACCGCTCTCGCCGCCGAATTGCCTGTTCTGACCGGGCGGGTTGTCGATAATGCCGATATCATCGATGCCGCGACCGAGGCGGCGCTGACCCGGAAGCTTGCGGATTTCGAAGCCAAGAGCTCGGACCAGATCGTCGTCGCGACGGTTCCTAGCCTCGACGGCGAGGAGATCGAGCCCTACGCCAATCGTCTGTTTCGCGCCTGGAAGCTCGGCCAGGCCGGCGAGGACAATGGCGTGCTTTTGCTGGTCGCCAACAACGACCGCAAGATGCGCATCGAGGTCGGCTACGGGCTGGAAGGCACGCTGACCGACCTGCACACGAGGTTGATCATCGAAAACGACATGGTGCCCGCATTCCGCGCCGGCGACTTCTCCGGCGGCATCAGCAAGGCTGTCGACGACATGGTCATGGTGCTGCAAGGCAATCCGGAAGAGCTGGAAGCGCGCGGCACCCGCAATCCGGCCGACAGCAATTCTGTCGATCCCATTGTCGCGCTGTTCATCATCGTGTGGGCGATGCTGTTCTTAGGCGGCCTGGCGATGGCATTCCTGCCGCCGATCTTCGGCACAAAGCTGTCGCCGGGCGTGTATAAATGGCTGGGCATGACATTCCGCTATGGCCAAAGGTCGGGTTCCGCGTCCTCGGGCGGCGTCTGGACAACCGGCACTGGCAGCGGCTGGTCGTCGTGCCGTTCCGGTGGCGGCTGGTCGTCGGGCGGTGGCGGCGGCGGGTTTTCGGGCGGCGGCGGCTCGTCCGGTGGTGGCGGTTCTTCAGGAAGCTGGTGAGACACAACATGGCAACACGACCGATCAGCCCCGGGGATCATGACCGCATCGCCAAAGCGATCCGCGCCGCCGAATCAAAGACCGACGGCGAAATCTACTGCGTCGTGGCCTATGCCAGCGACGGCTATTTCTTTCCGGCGGCCTTTATGGCGACGCTGGCCATGCTCGTCGTCAGCCTCGCCGTCAGCTACGGGCTGGAAGCATGGTGGCTGTCGATCCGCGTGCCGCATTTCGTCATCGCGCAGCTTCTGGCGATGGTCTCGGTACTTGTCCTGTTGTGGGCGGTGCCCGGCTTGCGCATCTACCTGGTGCCGAGGCGGCTGCGCTACCAAGCCGCGCATGCCAATGCGATAAAGCAGTTCCTCGCCCGCAACGTCCACCGCACCACGGCGCGCACCGGCGTGCTGGTGTTCGTTTCGATTGCCGAGCACTACGCCGAAGTGATCGCAGACAGCGGCATCGACAGCCGTGTCGGCCAGGATGTCTGGGACAGCGTCGTCCGCGACCTTACCGCGCATGCTGGCGACGATCGTCTCGCCGACGGCTTCATCAAGGCAATCGAAGCGACGGGCGCGGTGCTGGCCGAGCATTTCCCGGTTTCTACCGACGACAGCAACGAGCTGGACGACCATTTGGTCGAAATCTAAGAGCCTGCCTGCAAACGCTACTCTGCCGGACGCCTGACGCTATTTTCTGCGCTTCACATGCTCACGGACTTAACGCATGACCCCGGAAACCGAGATCGGTTTCTGGAAAAGGATCATGCGCAATTGAAAGCGTTAGAGCGTCCTATGCGCGTCCAATTGGACGCGCGGCGCTCTAATGTCCGCTGCGCTTCGGTTCTCAAAAACCGCGCCATTCGCCTCGGCAGAGCGCGTTTTCAGACAGGCTCTTTCGTGTCGCAGGCACGTCTATCGTCTGTGCGAAAGCTTGGGAGCCGGTGACCGGACTCTTGCAATCGGGCGATGCGGGTTTATGGTTAACCAATCATGAAGACGCTGAGTATCGACATCAGGAAAGCCGAGCCGCGCGACGCAAGCGCCATCGCCGACGTGCATCTGCTGGCCTGGCGCGGCGCCTACTCCGGCATCATCCCGCATCGCACCCTGACATCGATGATCAACCGCCGCGGCGCCGACTGGTGGGCGAACGCCATCCGCCGTGCCGCCACCGTTCTGGTCGTCGAGATCGGCGGCAAGGTCGCCGGCTACGCCACGATCGGCAAGAACCGCGCCCGCGAGCTCAAGCAGCAGGGCGAGATTTACGAACTTTACGTGCGCCCGGAATACCAGGGCATCGGGCTCGGCAGCCGGCTATTCTCGGCCGCACGGGCGCGACTGGCGGATCATGGCCTGAAAGGCATGGTGGTGTGGGCGCTGGAAGACAATCAGAACGCGCTCGCCTTCTATGCCGGCGCCGGCGGCCGCGACGTCGCCGAGGGCGTCGAGGTCTTCGAACAGAAGGCGCTGAAGAAGGTCGCCTTCGTCTGGGAATGACGGCTCGACACGCCTCTCGCTAACACCCCCTCAGCTGCTTTCAGTACCATTCGCCGCATTGCACCATGCGCCGCTGCCCGCTATCGGTCTCCTATCGAAAGAGGGACAAAAGCCATGCGTATCGAAGCCATTGCCATCGGAAAGAACCCGCCGGAGGACATCAACGTCATCATCGAGGTGCCGATCGGTGGCGAGCCGATCAAGTACGAGATGGACAAGGAGGCCGGCACGCTGTTCGTCGACCGCTTCCTGCACACCTCGATGCGCTATCCCGGCAATTACGGCTTCGTGCCGCACACGCTGTCAGGTGACGGCGACCCGATCGACGTGCTGGTCTGCAACACGCGCGCGCTGGTGCCGGGCTGCGTCATCAATGTGCGGCCGATCGGCGTGCTGGTGATGGAGGACAATTCCGGTTTGGACGAAAAGATCATCGCGGTGCCTTCGCCCAAGCTGACGCTGCGCTACGAGAACGTCACCGAATACACGCACCTGCCCGACATCACCCGCCAGCAGGTGCAGCACTTCTTCGAGCACTACAAGGATCTCGAACCCGGCAAATGGGTCAAGATCGAGGGCTGGCACGACGCCGCCTTTGCCAAGAAGATGATCATTGAGGCGATCGAGCGGGCTAAGGCAAGCAAGTAGCCGAAGCCTGAAGTTGACCGAATGGGCTGTCGCCGGTTGAGGTTGGCTGAAGCCCCTCAGCTTCGTCATCCTCGGGCGGAGCAAGGAGCGTAGCGACGTAGCGCAGACCCCTGGATCCATGGCGTGACGTCAAAGCGCCGCAACAGTGCAGAGTTCTGGTCCGCTGCGCACTTCGGTTGATTTCACGGAATGGATCCCAGGGTCTGCGCTCCGCTTCGCGTCGCTCCGCCCAGGGATGATGACGAAGTCAGTTATCGACGCGGCCGAAATCGGGTGCGTTGCCGATAACCACGCGCTTGTCCTTGCCGCAGGCAAAGGTGCGTGCCTTCTCGTCGGCGAGTTTTCGCGCCTCATTATTGGCGGCCGGATTGCCGGTGGCCAGCACCAGGCCGACGGTGCAGCCCTCATAGTTCTCCGGCTGGGCGACCTTGGCGACGATCAGCACGTCGGTTGGTTTGTTCTCCCCCTCGGGATTGCTGATCGAGCGACGGTGGATGACCGCGAAAGGAATGGCAAGATCGCCGTTCGTCTCGATGCGCCACTCGAGTTTTGGTGCAGCCGAATTGAAGGCGATGAAACTTTCCCAGACCGCGGTCATGTCGCTGGAGGGAAAACCATAGAACAGCGATTCCCGGGCATCGTCGTAGGCGATCAGCACCGGGTAGCCGCGATAGCCCGAACAGGCAAGACTGGCCCAGTCGCCTTCGCCTTCTTGCGCTTGCGCGTAGGTCACGCAGTCCTTCTTCCAGTCGAGATCGGTGTAGGCGCTGGAAATGTCGCCGGCCTGGGCAGCCTGGCAGAGGCCGGCAAGGGCAAGCGGGATCATCAAAAGGCTACGCATCGCGGACAACTCCGTTTCGGGCTGCCGCACGGTATCGTTAAACGCTATTTCTTCAAGCTCGCTTCGATCAGCAGGTCCGCGTTCCGGGCTACAGACTTCGCCGGTCCGCCGGCACCGAACAGCTGGCCGCTGATATAGGCGCCTTCGATCAGAAGCAGCAGCCCGTCGCCCAGCGTATCGGCGTCGCCGGCACCCATTGCCGCCGCCATGGCGCGCAGGCGTCGTCGCAATTCCTGCTTGTTGGCCTCACTCACCACGCGGGCCGGGTGGCCGTGCTCGGGATATTCGACGGCCGCATTGGTCATGCCGCAGCCGCGATAGTCTGGCTTTTGCGTGCGCTTGCCGATGCGTGTCAGGAAGGCAGCGATCTGCGCGCGCGGATCGCCGGGATGGGCAGCCACCGCCTCGTCGAAGCGGGCCCAGAACTCCAGGTCGTATTGCCGGAGATAGGACGCGGCCAATTCGTCCTTGGAGGGAAAGCTGCGATAGAGGCTGGGCTTGGTGACGCCGGCACGCCGCACGATCTCGTCGACGCCGATCGCCCTGATGCCTTGCCGGTAGAACAGGTCGCGGGCAACGCAAAGGATTTTTTCGCCGGCGCGGGGCTGTGCCAATTCATCCGCTTTGATCCTTGGTTCAATGCTTTTCATCTAGGATGTGCCGTTGCCTGCTTGACAATGTTACCGATCGGTACGTATACCTTGGTGCAATTGCAACGTACCGGTCAGTAACATGATAGCTCAATCCCGCCCGTTTGGCCAGCGCTACGCTTTCGTCGTGGTCGCCGTCATTTTCCTCTGTCTGCTGATCGCGGCGGGCCTGCGGTCGGCGCCGGCCGTCATGATGCTGCCGCTGGAGGAGAGTTTCGGCTGGCGGCGCGATGTCGTTTCGCTCGCCGCGGCCATCGGCATCTTCCTCTACGGCCTGACCGGGCCGTTTGCCGCGGCACTGATGGAAAGGATCGGACTGCGCCGTACGCTGCTGGCGTCGCTGGTGTTGATGTCGGGCTCGACGGCGCTCAGCCTGTTGATGACCGAGCCGTGGCACCTGCTTCTCACCTGGGGCGTATTCTCCGGCGTCGGTTCCGGCGCGGTCGCCACGGTGCTCGGCGCCACCATCGTCAATCGCTGGTTCAAGACCAATCGCGGCCTGGTGATGGGACTGATGTCGGCCTCCGCCGCCACCGGCCTGCTGGTGTTCCTGCCGCTGCTCGCGGCCCTCGCCCAGTCGGGCGGCTGGAAGCCTGTCGCCATCGCCATTGCGGTCGCCACCGCCTGCCTCGTGCCGCTGGTCTGGCTGCTGGTGCCGGAGCGCCCGGCCTCGATCGGCATGGTGCGCTACGGCGCTGAGGCCGACGACGTGCCGCCGGTTCCGCCGGCCTCGCAGGGCAATTTTCTCACGCACACACTCAGCACGCTGCGCCGTGCCGCCGGCACCCGCGTGTTCTGGTATCTGTTCGCCACCTTCTTCATCTGCGGCTTCACCACCAACGGACTGGTCGGCACGCACCTGATCGCGTTTTGCGGCGACATGGGTATCGGTCAGGTGCAAGCCGCCGGCCTGCTGTCGCTGATGGGCATCTTCGATCTGATCGGCACGACGCTGTCGGGTTGGCTCACCGACCGCTTCGACCCGCGCAAGCTGCTCGGCGTCTATTATGGCATCCGCGGCCTGTCACTGATCTATCTGCCTTATTCCGGCTTCTCGTCGACCAGCCTGATCATCTTCGCCGTGCTCTACGGATTGGACTGGATCGCCACCGTGCCGCCGACGCTCAGGCTGTCGAACGAGGCGTTCGGCGACCGCAGCGGGCCGATCGTCTTCGGCTGGATCGTCGCGGGCCATCAGGTGGGCGCTGCGGCTGCCGCCTTCTTCGGCGGCACTATGCGTGAATTGCAGGGCAATTACGAGCTTGCCTTCCTCATAGCCGGCATGACGGCGATAGCCGCAGCCTGCATCTCGCTGTTGATCAACACCAGCCGTCCAGCCTTCGAGCCGGAACCGCAGGCGGCTTGAGTTGTGACGGCTGAGCGCTAATCTCCCCCTTGAGGGCCCTTGAGGGGGAGATGGCCGCGAAGCGGCCAGAGGGGGTCGGTGCGACCAGGCTCGGCGCCTTATCGCAGACGCAGGTGGTCGGTGCTCCACGCGAGACGACCCCCTCTGTCGCCCTTGGCGACATCTCCCCCTCAAGAGACCCTCAAGGAAGAAATTCGCCAGTCTGTTGGTTGTAACGAAACCTTCATGGTTTCGAGATGTGCCTGAAACATTGAGGCTGGACCTTGGCGGCGACGTTCAACGCCATCCAGGAGACAGCCATGAACAAGATTTCGATGACCCGGCGCGCCTTCGTCACGTCCGTGAGCGCCGCCGGCGTCGTCGGCGTATCGGGCCTCGCGCTTCCCTATTATTCGCGCGCCAATCAGCGGCCCGCCTTCACCCATGGCATCCAGTCGGGCGATGTCGACGCAACCAGCGGCGTGGTGTGGACTCGCACCGACCGCCCTTCGCGCGTGATGTTCGAAGTGTCGTCGACGGAAAATTTCGCCAACGCCGCCCGTCTTGCGCCGCTCGATACGTCGCCGGCCAGCGATTACACGGTAAAGCGGCTGCTCACCGATCTCGCCTCCGACCAGGACATCTTCTACCGCATGATCGCGGCCGATCTCGCCGACATCAACGCCGTCTCCGAGCCGATCGTCGGCCGCTTCCGCACGGCGCCGGCCTCGAAGCGCGACATTCGCTTCGCCTGGTCGGGCGATACCGCCGGCCAGGGCTGGGGCATCGACGACACCGGCATGAAGACCTATGCCACGATCGGCAAGCATACGCCCGACTTCTTCCTGCATTCCGGCGACACCATCTATGCCGACGGCCCGATGAAGGACGAGGTCGACCTGCCCGGTGGCAGCAAGTGGAAGAACAACGTCCTCATCGACGAAAAGCGCAAGGTCGCCGAGACGCTGGACGAGTACCGCGGTCAGTGGAAATACAACATGATGGACAGGAACGTGTTGGGGCTCAATGCCATCTGCCCGACCTTTTACCAGTGGGACGACCACGAGGTTGTGAACAACTGGTCGGATTCGAAGGACCTGAGCGCCGACGAGCGTTACTCGGAAAAAAACATCCATGTGCTGGCGTCACGCGCGGCACGCGCCTTCCACGAGATGACGACGATCCGCTACGAGCCGTCGGAACCGGGCCGCGTCTATCGCAAGATCGCCTACGGGCCGCTGCTCGACGTGTTCTTCCTCGACATGCGTTCCTATCGCGGCTCCAATGGTCCTGGCATGCAGGATACGGTGACGCCGCAATCGCGCATCCTCGGCGAACAGCAGATGAAACGGCTGAAGCGCGAACTGGCAAACTCCAACGCGACCTGGAAAATCATCGCCGCCGACATGCCGCTCGGTCTCATCGTCTGGAACGATGCCACCAAGAAGGCCGGCGCCGAGGCCATCAGCAATGGCGACAATGGTCCGGCCAAAGGCCGCGAGCTGGAGATTGCCGACCTCCTTCGCTATATAAAGAATGCTGGCATCACCAACACCGTCTGGCTTACAGCTGACGTGCACTACACGGCGGCGCACTACTACAATCCTGATAAGGCGCAGTTTCAGGACTTCAATCCGTTCTGGGAGTTCGTTTCGGGTCCGCTTCACGCCGGCACCTATGGACCCAATGATTTCGACATGACCTTCGGCCCGGAGCTGAAATTCATCAAGGCGCCAACCGCCGAGCAGGGGCAGAACCTGCCACCCTCGGCCGGCCTGCAGTTCTTCGGCCTTGTCGACATCGATGGCGCCACTGAACAGATGACGGTGCGGCTGATGGATCGCGACGACAATGAACTCTACAAGGTCTCGCTCGATCCGATACAGTCGGCGTGAAGGCGTCGAAGCGTCACAATGGGCGGGAACCGGTGGACGGAGGGGCACGACGGAGTGATTAGAACGGCTTCATTCAGCGCCGTTGCATTCTTCCGGAGTTGCGCCCTGGGATGACAGACGCCGTCGGCGGTTGTCAGTCTGGATAGCAAACGGTCGGAATTTGGGGCCACACAGCGCTGTCGCAGTTGGCGGCCGCCTGCCTCTCCTTGAAGGCGGCGCTAACCGGCCCGGTCACCACCGGGTCGACGCCATCGGGAGCATCGGCAAATAACTGGTCTGCCGTTCGTGTGTCGGACGGCAGGACAGGCCGCGTTTCCTTCGACGTCGCGGCCGACTGTGCCGCGCCTGCCGCGAGGAGAACGGCGACTGCACCCCATGCGAGGATAGGCCGGTATCTGGTGCCCGTGTTGCTCATGAAATTTGAACTGTCCCGACCGCGAAAGGTTCCGCTTTGGTTAATAATTCCATTTCACACCAAGACGCTTAAGATTTGGTGACCATGTATTTGGTGGCACGCCTCCTCTTTCGCAATTGCGAAAAACCCTGTATGAGCCGCCCAACCGAAAGAGGCAGCGCCTTTTGGCCTGCTGCCTGCAACACTCCCGAGACCACAACATGAAAATTCGTAATATCGCGATCATCGCGCACGTCGACCATGGAAAAACCACCCTCGTCGACCAGCTCCTGAAACAGTCCGGCTCGTTCCGCGACAACCAGCGCGTCGCCGAACGCGCCATGGATTCGAACGACTTGGAAAAGGAGCGCGGCATTACCATCCTGGCCAAGGCGACCTCGGTCGACTGGAAGGACACCCGCATCAACATCGTCGACACCCCCGGTCACGCCGATTTCGGCGGCGAAGTCGAGCGCATTCTGTCGATGGTGGATTCGGCCATCGTGCTGGTCGACGCCGCCGAAGGGCCGATGCCACAGACCAAATTCGTCGTCGGCAAGGCGCTCAAGGTCGGATTGAAGCCGATCGTCGTCATCAACAAGATCGACCGGCCGGACGCCCGCCACGTTGAGGTGGTCAACGAAGTGTTCGACCTGTTTGCAGCGCTCGATGCGACCGACGAGCAGCTCGACTTCCCGATCCTTTACGGCTCGGGCCGCGACGGCTGGGTCTCGGAAAACCCCGAAGGTCCGAAGGACCAGGGCTTGGCGCCGCTGTTCGACCTCGTCATCAAGCATGTGCCGGCGCCGACCGTCCATCCCGGCCCGTTCCGGATGATCGGCACCATTCTGGAGGCCAATCCGTTCCTCGGCCGCATCATCACCGGCCGCATCGAATCCGGCACACTGAAATCCAACCAGGCGGTCAAGGTGCTGCATCATGACGGTACCCAGGTCGAAACCGGCCGCATCTCGAAGATCCTGGCTTTCCGCGGGCTCGAGCGCCAGCCGATCGACGAAGCGCAGGCGGGCGACATCGTCGCCATTGCCGGCCTGTCGAAGGGGACCGTCGCCGACACGTTCTGCGACCCGTCGGTGACCGAACCGCTGCATGCGCAGCCGATCGATCCGCCGACCGTGACGATGTCGTTCCTCGTCAACGATAGCCCGCTGGCCGGCACTGAGGGCGACAAGGTGACCAGCCGCGTCATCCGCGACCGCCTGCTGCGCGAGGCCGAAGGCAATGTCGCGCTGAAGATCGAGGAATCGCCGGACAAGGATTCGTTCTTCGTCTCCGGCCGCGGCGAACTGCAGCTTGCCGTGCTGATCGAGACGATGCGCCGCGAAGGTTTTGAGATCGCCGTGTCGCGACCGCGCGTCGTCATGCAGCAGGGTGACAACGGCGAATTGCTGGAGCCGGTCGAGGAAGTCGTTATCGACGTCGACGAGGAGCATGCCGGCGTCGTCGTGCAGAAGATGTCGGAGCGCAAGGCCGAGATGGTCGAATTGCGCCCCTCAGGCGGCAACCGCCAGCGCATCGTCTTCCACGCGCCGACGCGCGGCCTGATCGGCTACCAGTCGGAACTGTTGACCGACACGCGCGGCACCGCTGTCATGAACCGGCTGTTCCATGCCTACGAGCCGTACAAGGGTGAGCTGCCGGGCCGCACCAACGGCGTGCTGATCTCCAATGAGCAGGGTGAATCAGTGGCTTATGCCATGTGGAACCTGGAAGACCGCGGTCCGATGGTCATCGATCCCGGCGTCAAGGTCTATCAGGGCATGATCATCGGCATCCATTCACGCGACAACGACCTCGAAGTGAACGTGCTGAAGGGCAAGAAGCTGACCAACATCCGCGCCGCCGGCAAGGACGAGGCGGTGAAGCTGACCCCGCCGATTCGCATGACGCTGGAACGCGCGCTGGCCTGGATCCAGGACGACGAACTGGTCGAGGTGACGCCGAAGACCATCCGCCTGCGCAAGCTCTATCTCGACCCGAACGAGCGCAAGCGTTTTGAGAAGTCGGCGAAAGTGGTCGGCGCGGCCTAAGGGCAATACCGCGCAATGAGCGGCAAACTCGTCACGGCTGTCATATACGACAATCGGCCCGAGGCCGAAGTTTGCGTTCGATGCTCGAAGCGTATGGGATCTATGCCCTCGCGACGCATATGACCGACAGCAGGCTCGGCCTGATCCATGTGCAGTGATGTCGAAGCGGCCAAGGGTTTGATTGGCTCGGTCCCAGAAGAGGGCGACGGACCCCTGGTCGCAGTTATCTCGCCTTATCCACCTGCAGCCGAGATGATGGCTTCACGGTCGGGCTCACCGACGAGCTCGATGCGGATCACCATCCCCGCTCGAGGCGGCTTGCGCAAAGCTTTGGCCCCGTCCGGACCAACGACCAGCAATCGCTTCTCTTCCCAAGCCTGAAGCCGCGATCGCGAGATGCCGAGTTCGCTGGCGAGCAACCGGTCTAGCCGCAGCGCTGTCGGCGTTTCGAGCCCGAGTTGGAGTTCGAGAGCGGTGGTGTTTTCCGGCTTGTCGCCGAGCACCTCCTTAAGAACAGCGGCTTCGGGAAACTCCTCGACGTGCCCGGCCCCGCTTCGCAGTGCGGCAACATCGAAGGCATGGCGACGCGCCAGGGCCGGGTCGTTGCTTTCGAGCGCCTGCAGCAACGCAGGCTCGATGTCGCGGCGGTTGCACCGCTCCAGAATGCCGAAATTCCAGGAATTGTCGCAACCAACGCATCGGTAGATCAGCCACGCATCGATGCGTTTGCCGTTGGCGTTGACGCGGAATTTCCCACTGCTGTGGTAAGCCTTGAGGCCGTTGCAGCGGTTGCAATTGATCAGAGGTCGAGGTGCGGTTTTGGGCGCGATCGCCCAGCGCATGCGCAGTATCGAAGACATGCCGAAAAGCCCTTCCCGTCGGGAAGTTCGTCAGATCGGCGATGTCGAGATGCCCATGTGGGCCACGGCGTGGCGAGAGGCTGCGGTGGTCGGAAATCAGGTGTCGCGGGCGGTGAAACGCAACAACGGTTCAGCAGTGCCAAACCGGTCTCGAACCGCCACCCTGAGGAACACATGAAATGAAGCAGACGTCGCGAAAACGGCGCCATGCATTGTGTCGGGGGAGTTGACGAGACCGGCGGTTACGTAGGCAAAGTGAAGCTCGAAAATGTGTCGGGACGGAACTTCTAGCCGCGAGAAGTTTGGCCGGCAAGGCTCTTCTCGGTGAGCGCTACCGTTGCCCGGCCAGTTGGGCTAGTCTTGCGTAAGAGCCAACGCCCGAAAACAGAGATATCGGTCATGCACTTCACATCGCTTCTGATCTTCGCCGCCGCCCTTTTCGTCGCCGCCGGCTCGCCCGGCCCCTCGATTGCCGCGCTGGTGGCGCGGGTTATCGCCAAAGGCTTTCGCGATGTGTTTCCGTTCCTGCTCGCCATGTGGATCGGCGAGGGTATCTGGCTGTCGCTGGCGGTGTTTGGGCTGGCGGTGGTGGCGCAGACCTTCCATCTCGCCTTTGTCGTGCTGAAGTGGGTCGGCGTCGCCTATCTCGCCTACCTCGCCTGGAAGATGTGGACGGCGCCGATCGAGGCGCGCGAGGGCGAGATGCCGCGCGAAGAGTCGGCCGTCAAACTGTTCTTTGCCGGCATGGCGGTGACGCTCGGCAATCCCAAGATCATGATGTTCTATCTGGCGCTGCTGCCGACCATCATCGATCTCGCGTCGGTGACGATCGTCGGCTGGGTCGAGCTGACGCTGACCATGGCCGTGGTTCTGGTCGCCATCGATCTGGCCTGGGTGCTTGCCGCAGCGCAGGCGCGGAAACTGCTGAAGAGCAAGCGGGCGATGAAGATCGCCAACCGCGTCAGCGCCGGCACCATGGCCGGCGCTGCGGCCGCGATCGCGGCGCGGTCCTGAGCATGATCCCGAAAAGTGGAAACCGGTTCTCGGAAAGATCATGCTCAACCAAGCTACGCGTCAGCCCATTTCGATGATTGGCGCGATCTCGATGCTGAAAGCCGGGTCCTTCAGGATAGGACAATCCTTGGCCTTGCTGACGGCATCATCAATGTCTTTCGCCTCGATGATTGTATAACCGGCGGTTGGATTGCTGCCGCCATTGTTCTCGACCTTGCCGTCAGGCAGCACCGTCTTCGACATGCCGACCGGATTGCCGCCGTCGACTACGGCCGAGCCAAGCTTGCCGTACCAGCCATTCCAGGCCTCCATCGCCGCTTTCCGTTCGGCCTCCTCGGTCGGCATCTTGCCCGAGCCATGATAGACGTAGAGAAATTTCGCCATGGTCTCCTCCTTGATCCAGCGGCATCGAACCGGCATGCGGTCGCGCCGCATTGCGATCATCGGACCAAAACGGCGAACACGCAACGAGAATGCGCAGCAGCTAATATAAAGATCATCACCTCGCCATCGCGTGGTATTCATCGTTCGGCCGCATATCGACCGCCGCCGCCACCCGGTTCGACATGTTGAAGAAGGCGGCAGTCGAGGCGATGTCCCAGATGTCGCGGTCGGAAAAGCCGGCCTCACGCAGCGCTGCCCGGTCGGTCTCGACGATCTTCGCCGGCTGCTCGGTCAGCTTCACCGCGAATTCGAGCATCGCCTTCTGTTTCGTGGAAAGGTCGGCGGCGCGGAAATTCATCGCCATCATCTCGCCGAATGCCGGGTCCCCGGAAAGCTGGCGCACCGCCGCGCCATGGGCGGCGAGGCAATAGTAGCAGTGATTGATGGAGGAGACGGCGACCGCGATCATCTCGCGCTCCAGCTTCGACAGGCCGGATTGGCCCAACATCAGATCGTTGTACATATCGGTGAAGGCACGCAGCTTCGTCTCGTCGAAAGCGTAGGCCAAAAGCACATTGGGAACGAGGCCGAGCTTCTCCTCGCATTTGGCGAAATAGGCCCTCGTCGCCTCGCTCAGTTCCGCGGGTGCGAGGCCAAGTGCAGTGATTTTTCCGGCCATGGGCTGTTTTTCCTTTGTTCGTCGGTGATTTGCTGACGAATTCCGACATTTCGTCGCAAGCGGTCAAACCTTTGTCGCCAAATTTCGGTCATCTGCTACCATAGTCGCAAAACATATGACGGGAGGGATTAGCGACATGGCCGGCCTGAAATCTGCAAGCCAGTTGAAAAAGATGAGCACGGCCAAGGGCAGCGAGAAACCCGGCAGGCTTGCCGATTACCTGCTGGCCCGTGCGCCGGCCGAAGATGTCGCCGCCTATGAGGTCACCGCCCTCGAACGCGCAGCCGATCTCGCCGGACGCGCCGTCGCCAGGCACAAGAAAGGCGATTGCCTCGTCGCCATAGAGGTTGATTCCGGTGTCGTCCGCCAGGGCAGGCCGATGACGGTGATCACCGTCGTCAACGACAACATGCCGTTCCTGTTCGATTCCATCCTCGGCGAGATCACCGAGAGCGCCGGCGAACCGCTGCTGGTTACTCACCCGGTCATCGTCGTCAGGCACGGCAAGAGCGGCGTCGACGAAATCCTCGGCGATGGCGGCTTTGCCAAGGGCGATCACAGTCATGAGCGGCTGAGCGTCATCCACGTCCATATCGCCCGTCTTTCGGCCGATCAGGCCGACGCATTGGCCGAGCGGCTGAAGAAAATATTAGGCCAGGTGCGCGCTGCTGTCATCGACTGGAAGCCGATGCTGGCCCGCCTCGACCAGGCAATCTCGGAGTTCCGCTACGCTCCGGTGCCGCTCGACAAGGCCCATGTCACCGAAGCGATCGCCTTTCTCGAATGGCTGCGCGACGACAATTTCACCTTCCTCGGCATGCGCGAGTTCAAATACACCGGCGGCGAGAAGAGTGGCACCCTGGAGCGCACCGACAAGCCCGGCCTCGGCATCCTCTCCGATCCCGACGTGCTGGTGCTGCGGCGCGGCACCGAAGCGGTGTCGACGACGCCGGAAATCCGCGCCTTCCTGCACGGGCCGGAACCGCTGATCGTCACCAAGGCCAATGCCAAATCGTCGGTGCACCGCCGCATCTATCTCGATTACATCGGCGTCAAGACCTACACCGCCAAGGGCGTGCTTGCCGGCGAGCTGCGCATTGTCGGCCTGTTCACCTCGACTGCCTACACGCGCTCGGTGATGAAGATCCCTTATCTCAGGTCGAAAGCCGAAACCATCATCGCCAAATCCGGTTTCAACCCTGAAGATCACTCCGGCAAGGCACTGATCAACGTGCTGGAGAGCTATCCGCGCGACGAGCTGTTCCAGGTTCCGGTGCCGATCCTGCGCAAACACGCCGAAGCCATTTTGGGGCTGATCGAGCGGCCGCGCGTCAGAGCGCTGGTGCGCGCCGATCAGTTCGACCGCTTCGTCTCGATCCTCGTCTTCGTGCCGCGCGACCGCTACGACAGCGTCGTACGCGAGAAGATCGGCACCTATCTGAAGACGGTGTTCCAAGGCCGGCTGTCGGCCTACTACCCCGCCTTTCCGGAAGGCGGGCTGGCTCGTGTCCATTTCATCATCGGCCGTTCCGGCGGCAGGACGCCGAAGGTCGACCAGGCGACGATCGAGGCAGCGATCCGCGCCATCGTGCGGACCTGGGACGACATTCTGCGCGAGACCGCGGCCGAGACCGGCGCCGATGCGGCGCTCACGGCGATCGCCTCGCGCTTCTCGGGAAGCTATCGCGACAGCTTCTCGCCGGCGGAGGCGTTGGCCGATGCCGGGCGCATCGCCAGGATCAGCGCGGCCAACCCGATCGCCATCGACTACTACCGTCATGCCAACCAGGAACCGCATCAGGCGGCGCTGAAGATCTATCACCATGGCAGCCCGGTGGCGCTGTCGCGGCGGGTGCCGGTGCTGGAGAACATCGGATTCCGCGTGATCAGCGAGCGCACCTTCGAGGTCGGCGACGAGGCTTCCAGCATGGTCTTCATCCACGACATGGAGCTCGAAAACAGCTACGGCAAGCCGATCGACCTCGGCGACCGCGGCGCGCTGTTCGAGGACGCGTTCCTTTCCGTCTGGCGCGGCGACATCGACAATGACGGCTATAACGGCCTTGCCCAGACCGCCGGCCTGTGGTCGAGCGAGGTCACCATCCTGCGCGCCTATGGCCGCTATCTGCAGCAGGCCGGGATCCCGCAGAGCCAGGATTTCATTGCCGCCGCACTCAACCGCTATCCGGAGATCGCGCGTGGCCTGCATGAGCTGTTCGTCGCCCGCCTCGGACCGACGGCGAAGACGGAAGGCGTGGTCGCGGCCAAGCACCTCAAGGCCAAGATCAGGGATGCGTTGGAAGAGGTTCCCAACATCGATGACGACACCATCATCCGTCGCTACCTCAACCTGATCGAAGCCTCGCTACGCACCAATCATTTCGTTGCCGATACGAAGGAGAAGGGCCAATCGCTGGCGATCAAGCTCGACTCGCAGGCAGTCGACGGTCTGCCGGCGCCGCGGCCGTGGCGGGAGATCTTCGTCTACGGTTCCGAGGTCGAGGGCGTGCATCTGCGCTTCGGCCCGGTCGCCCGCGGCGGCCTGCGCTGGTCGGACCGCGCCCAGGACTACCGCACCGAGGTGCTCGGCCTGGTCAAGGCGCAGCAGGTCAAGAACGCGGTGATCGTGCCGGTCGGCGCCAAGGGCGGCTTCTATCCGAAGAAGCTGCCGATGGGCGCCGGCCGCGACGCCATCTTCGAAGCCGGCGCGTCCGCCTACAAGAATTACGTCTCCAGCCTGTTGTCGATCACCGACAATATCGGCCTGGACAGCGTCATTCCGCCAGCCGGTGTGATCAGGCGTGACCAGGACGATCCCTATTTCGTGGTTGCCGCCGACAAAGGCACGGCGACCTTCTCCGACACCGCCAACGCCATCAGCGAGAAGCATGGCTTCTGGCTCGACGACGCTTTCGCCAGCGGCGGCTCGGCCGGCTACGACCATAAGAAGATGGGCATCACCGCCAAGGGCGCCTGGGAAGCAGTCAAGCGGCATTTCCGCGAGATGAATCGGGATATCCAGACCACGCCCTTCACCGTCGTCGGCGTCGGCGACATGTCGGGCGACGTGTTCGGTAACGGTATGCTACTGTCCGAGAAGACCCGGCTGATCGCCGCCTTCGACCATCGCGACATTTTCATCGATCCCGCTCCAGACATGGCGGCTTCGATGGCCGAGCGCCGGCGCATGTTCGCCCTCGCCCGGTCGAGCTGGCAGGACTACGACAAGACAAAACTGTCCGAAGGCGGCGTCATCGTCTCGCGCAGCCAGAAGTCGATCACACTGCCGCCGGCCGCGGCCGCGGCGATCGGCCTCGGCAAGACGACCGCCTCGCCGGTCGAGATCATGAGCGCCATCCTCAAGGCGCCGGTCGACCTTTTATGGTTCGGCGGCATCGGCACGTATCTGAGGGCATCGACGGAAACCAACCAGGACGTCGGCGATCGCGCCAACGATGCTATCCGGGTGACCGCGCTCGACGTGCGCGCCAAGGTCATCGGCGAGGGCGCCAATCTCGGCGTGACGCAGCGGGCCCGCATCGAGTTCGGGCTGAGTGGCGGGCGCTGCAATTCCGACGCCATCGACAATTCGGGCGGCGTCAACTGCTCGGACGTCGAGGTCAACATCAAGATCGCGCTGGCTTCCGCCATGCGCAAGGGGGCGCTGACCCGCCCAGCGCGCAACAAGCTTCTTGCCGAGATGACCGACGAGGTGAGCGCGCTGGTGCTGTCCAACAATTACGAGCAGACGCTGGCGCTGTCCCTTGCCCGCAAGCGCGGCCTTGCCGACATCGCCCATCAGAGCCGTTTCATGGCAGCGCTCGAGGCGCGCGGCCTGCTCGACCGCAATGTCGAAGCTCTGCCGTCGCCGACAGCCCTTGCCGAGCGCGAGGCGCGCGGCGAGCCGTTGACCAGGGCCGAGCTCGGCGTGCTGTTGGCCTATGCAAAGATCGTGCTGTTTTCCGACATCGTCGCCAGCGACGTGCCGGACGATCCGCATTTCGACCGTGACCTGATGGGCTATTTTCCGGACCGTATGGCGAAGAAATACGCGGCCGAGATCCATGGCCATCGCCTGCGCCGCGAAATCATCGCCCGTGTCGTCGCCAACGATCTGGTTAATCGCGGCGGCCCATCCTTCGTCAACAGGCTGCAGGAAGCGACCGGCCGCAGCGCGGCCGACGTGGTCCGGACCTTCGCCGTGGTTCGCGACGGGTTTGGGTTGCCAGCGCTCTGTCGCCAGATCGACGCGCTCGACAACCAGATCGACGGACAGGTGCAGCTCGACCTCTATCAGGCCGTTAGCCGGCTCACCTATGTGGCCAGCGGCTGGTATCTCAAGAACGATACCAGCACCGCACCGCTCGGCCAACGGATCGCCGAGTTGCAGGAAGCGCGCAAGGCACTGGAGCCGAAGCTCGTTTCGCTGCTGCCGGCCTTCTCGCGCGAGCGGATCGAGGAGCGGCGGCATGGTCTGGCCAAGGGTGGCGCGCCGGAAAGGCTGGCAGAACAGCTGGCACTGACCGATGTGGCGGGCGTCGTCCCTGACATCGCGCTGACGGCCCGAGCGGCGAATTCGGACATCGTTGTCGCCGCGAAGGCGTTTTTCGCGGTCAGCGATGCCTTCCGTATTCCGCGCGTCGAGGACGCGGCGCGCTCGATCGCGCCATCCGACTACTACGATCAATTGGCTCTTTCCCGCGCCACCGATACGATCGGCGCGGCCAGGCGCGGCATCGCGGTGGCGGCGCTCACCGGCCATGCCGAGGCGGCGGAGCCGGTGGCGGCATGGCTGGAGGCCGGCGGCGAGAGGGTCGGGCGCATCCGCGAGCGGCTGCAGGCACTGACCGAGGGCGGCGACATCACCGTGTCGCGGCTGTCGGTGGCCTCGGGGCTGATCAGCGACCTGACGGCGCTGTGAGAAGTTTTCCACATCGCTCGGGATTGCAGGCAGGAACTGCGCTATAGAGCGAAACGGTGCCCCACTTCGGGGCGCCGTTCGTGGGAGGGCATATGGCCGAGGTAGCAATGCAGCGAGCGCCGGAACGCGGCATCTGGGGATGGATGCTGTTCGACTGGGCAGCGCAGCCGTTCTTCACGGTCATTACCACCTTTATCTTCGGACCCTATTTCGTCTCGCGCATGGCGAGCGATCCGGAAACGGGCCAGGCGGCATGGGGTTACGGCATCGCCGCGGCGGGCCTGGCCATCGCCGTTCTGTCGCCGATCCTCGGCTCGATCGCCGACCAGACCGGCCCGCGAAAACCGTGGATCGCGTTCTTCGCCGCGATCAAGATCACCAGTCTTTGCCTACTGTGGTTCGCTGCTCCCGGTTCGAACCTTTTCCTGGTCGTGCTGTTCTTCTCGCTGGCCTCGGTCGCGGCGGAATTCTCGACCGTGTTCAACGATTCGATGATGCCGCGCCTGGTGCCCAAGAGCGAAATTGGCCGAATCTCGAACATGGCCTGGGGTCTTGGCTATCTCGGCGGCATGATCGCGCTGATCTTTGTCGTCGCCTTTATGGCCGGCTCGTCGGAAACCGGCAAGACGATCGTCGGTCTAGACCCGATCCTTGGGCTCGATCCGAAACTCGGCGAGGACGCACGGGCGACCGGACCCCTCTCAGCGGCCTGGTATTTCCTGTTCATCCTGCCAATGTTCTTTTTCACACCGGATGCGGCCAAGGGCATATCCCTTGGCCCGGCGGTGCGCGAGGGGCTGTCGGAACTGAAATCGACGCTGGCCGAAATACGCCAGCGAAGCGGCATCTTCCGCTTTCTCCTCGCCCGCATGATCTACCAGGACGGCGTCAACGCGTTGCTTGCGTTGGGCGGTGCCTTTGCGGCGGCGATGTTCCACTGGTCGATCACCGAGATCGGCCTGTTCGGCATCATCCTCAATGTCGTCGCCATCGTCGGCTGCCTGGTTGCCGCACGCCTCGATACGGCGCTTGGCTCCAAGACCATAGTAATGATTTCGCTTGTCCTGCTCAGCATCGCCACGATCGGCATCGTCTCGACCGGCCCGGGCTACACGCTGTTCGGTGCCTGGATGATGCCCGGAGCCGATAGCGGCGGGTTGTTCGGTACACCGGCGGAAAAGGCCTACATCTTCTTCGGTCTGCTGATCGGGCTTGCCTTCGGGCCGGTGCAGGCATCGTCGCGCTCCTACATGGCGCGCAGCGTCACGGCTGCCGAATCGGGCCGCTATTTCGGCATCTATGCGCTGGCCGGGCGGGCGACCAGTTTTGCTGCGCCATTCATGGTGGCCACGATCACCTTGGCCAGCGGCTCGTCGCGGCTAGGCATGGCGGCAATTGTGCTGTTCCTCGGCGTCGGCCTGGCGATCCTGATCCGCACGCCGTATCCGGCGGTCCAGCCGGCGGAGTGAACTGCACTTCCCTTCTCCCCTTGTTGTGGGAGAAGGTGAATCGGCGCGTAGCGCCGAGACGGATGAGGGGTGTTGGAAGAAACGAGACGTGAAAACATCAAGAGATTTGAAGCGGCTTACGCCTTCATCGTAGCGATCCTGCCAACACCCTCATCCGACCGAGCTTCGCTTGGCCACCTTCTCCCACAGGGGGGCTGTTGCACAATTATCCGGTTGTGATTCACTTTGATTCGAAGTCGGAGAGGATCGCCATGGCGGTGAAGCGGACGGGTCAGTTGAGTCTTGCGGAGGCTTTTCTGGGCAGCAAGCTGGCGGGCG
>NZ_JBSPTO010000038.1:0-41471 GCF_053850215.1 Mesorhizobium sp. f-mel | reverse complement strand
TGAATGTTGAATCAGAACTGCGATGATTTGGGAATCCCACGACTCTTACAAATCTCATCCCGCTCTAAGCGGTCGCGAAGCATGTCGATCTCCGTTTCCGCAAATACCTCAATGCCGTTCTCGCGAAGCAGCGCGGCGGTGACACCCGCGCCGAGCCGCTTTCGCCCTTCGAAACTACCGTCGTAGATGAAACCGCTCCCACACGACGGACTTCCGTCGACCAATAGGGCAAATCGGCAATCGTGCCTGCGCGCCAATGCCAGTGCTGCCCGAGCGCCCGCGACATAAAGGCCGGTCACGTCCGCCCCCGTCGCTTCGAACACAAGCGCACTACCTGCGAGCACCGCCTGACCGCCTCGGACACTCGAAATTTCAGCGGGAGGGCGCGGAACGCTGAATCCAGCTTCCAACTCCGGGCACGTGCCGACAAGACGACCCTCCCGGCGCCATTGATCCAATGCAGAGTGCTCGACCAGTTTGGCTAGGCCATTGTATCGGACCGGGCGGCCAAGAAGGCACGCGCTGACAAGTATTTTCTCCATTCGATCGATTCCTCTGAGCCCGGTATCAGTCATGGTCCAGCCTATGGGTGCGGTTCGGGAAAGTTGTGCCTCTCTGAAAGAGCGGTCAGAATCTTGTCTTTGTCAGAAACGTAAACCCGCCCGTTAAATGTGCCCGTCTGATGGGATGACGTTTCACCCTTGGCCAGCACCAACAGGGGAAGCGACTGGTTTTCCTCTCCGGCCATCTGGATCGCCTCCCGCCGTGGGCGAGGCCAAGCGATCCGCTGTACGTCGAGCCGCTTGGCAAGATCGGGAAAGGAGGCCAACACGCCCTCTAAGAGAGCGCAATGCCAACAGAAAAACTGTCGACCGGGATAGGCTGGGTCGGCGAAACCGGGCCGCAGGAGAAGTAGCATATCACGGTTCACGTATTCCCCCTGCTTGCAAGAGCTCGCACTCTCGAGGACGGCTCCGACATCATTCCCGATTCGCCCGAACGCTCAGCCACCGATCATCGGGCTTTCCGATGCACCGACGTACCTCGCTGACGATCCAACCGGCGTCTGTGAGTGCGGACCGCAGGGCAGACTCGCCCCAGTACGTCTCAACGTAGCGCCGAGGCGCTGCAGCGCTGCCGTGCGTGGAGACACCCTCGCCATCGCCCTCTCTCACCGAGGCGTGCAGTCGGCCACCGGTCCGGGTCGCCTCGGCAAGCCGTCCAAGCACCGTGCCGAAATCCTCGCGCGCGACGTGAATCAGGCAGGCACAGGCCCAGATCCCGTCGTACGGCATGGCGGGACGCTGCGGGTCCGCCAGGTCATCGGTCAGTGGGTCCAACAGGTCGGCCTCGAAGCCGCTCTCGCGAAGCAGTTCGACAAAACCCTTAGAAATGTCGGTGCGCCGGACGCTAATCCCCCGCTTCTCAAGCTCAAGTGCATCTCGCCCGCCGCCGCTTCCGATCTCCAGCACCCTGCCCGAGCCACCCAACTCGGTCACGAACGCATCGATCTCTGTCACGACCCATTCGGGCATCGCCGCAGCCTCGGCAGCGTACTCCGCCGCGACCGTATCATAAGACCGCACGGTGTCGCGGTCGGTGCTCATCCCAGCGCTCCCTTCAAGACAAGAGACCCCGATCAGCGAGAGGCCATCAGCCCGTTGCGCCCTTCACACTTTCGGCAGTTGGTGACATCGCCGGCGATTTGCCTCTAGCCATAGCAGAAATTCCGATCTGAGACACCACCGGGCGGCGAGATGCGGCGCGGACGCTGATCCGACCGCGTCAGAACGAGGTGACGTTTTGAGGAGGCGCCACGGCGACCGGTACGTATGTCCGCCGTCAAAGAGGAAACCAATGGTTCACAGGATGGTGGCAAGCTTGATTGTTGCCCCATATGAAATGAGAACCATGGGAAGGCTGGCACGATGAACACGGCATTCTTGCTATTGGCGCAGTACGGCGGCAAAGCGATAATCCCAATCGACCATGTCTGCCGCGACTACTTCTTTCATCTGACGCCAACCAAGTTGGTCCGAAAGATTTCGGCCGGCGATATTGCCCTTCCGCTCGTCCGAATCGAGGAGAGCCAGAAGTGCTCCAAGGGCGTCCATCTCGCCGATCGGGCAAAGTACCTTGAGTTCCGAGCAGAGGCAGCAAGAAAGGAAATGAAAAGTCTGACTGAATAGGCCGCGTGGCAGAGCCACGGACAACCTGTCTGGCCGGTCTGGTTTGAATCGTCGTCGATCGCCTGCTTGCCGAGAATGACGAGACCGGGCTTTCCGCCTCGACCACGCCCTTCAGCACCTTGGCGACACCCAGCGGCTCTGTCTGCTCGTCGAAACGCGATTTTAGTCAACATAGCAGCCGATGGGTTCTTTCAACCAGTGGATGGCGGCTTAACGGCATTCTGTCCGAGCACGCACGCTTAGCGGCACAAGAATGCTACACCCTCCCAGCCTCCATCGCGCACTCGTGCAGATTCGGGCTTGGCGCCTCCTAACAGCCTTCCGCCTTCAGCGAACGTACCATGCGGACTACAATCGGATCGTAGGGGATCTTCTCGTTGCGGCTATAATTGATGGTGAACAGGGCGGCGCGGTCCCGGCAGACTCTGATGGCCCGCACATACCGGATTTGGCCGTCCTTGACACCAGAGTAGCTGGCCCATTCCGGCGTCACCCGACGATAGGTCAATTGCCAGCCGTTCTTCTCGTCCTCGACCATGCGATGCTCGATCTCGGTCCGAAAACTCGCCTTACCGAGCCGCGCGCCCCAGACAGCAAGAAACGCGTCGTTTTTGCCCTCAAACGCTGCTCCCTCATCCGAACGCTGCGTCAGCACAAACCCGGGTGGAACATCGAACGCGAAGCCAAAGTGCCTGAAGCCAATGGGCAGCCATGTCTGAGCATGGAGCAACGCGGTGGGGATCATGATGAAGGTTAGAATGAGCGGGAAACGTGTGACTTGTCTCATTAGCGTGGCCTCGATTATGGCCGGTAGCCCGCGCCAATCCTTCAGGCGCGGGCCGGCCGGCCTCTGGCGGAGAGCCAGCCATCCGCGGCTACTTGCCGGTGGCCGGCGGACTAAGTTTCAAACCGGATTGACCGATCTTCGTTCCATGACGATCTTGGAATATTAGCCGTATCTTCAGCAGTTGATCGCAACTCCGATCAAGGCCTGGAGGTCGACGTGTGCTTGCAGCCGGGCTCTAAGCCGTCGCAGTCAAGGCACGCAGTTCGACCTCACCAGCAACGTACCGTATTTCGCCCAAAGGTGCTCGCACTGCTGTGTTCTCAAAGCTTGGAAATCATGGCGGAGCGAACGTCCAACTTCGACGCGTTCGCGACAATCTGAATTGCTGCCCTAACTGGCGGTGATCGATCGCAGCTTCTTTCTTGTTCGCCGTGTCAAACACGCCAAGGATCCGCGCTTCGTCATTGCGTGAGGCCAACTCTGAAATCATCGAGGACCTAAGCCAAATCCGACCCATTGCTGTCGACCATTCCCCGTGAGGTGCCTTGCCAAGCAGCGGCGTCGCGACAGCGACGGCATCAGTAGTCGCTGCGGCCCGCGGCCACCGCGGAGATACTCTGCACCCGCAAGACGACGCCAGGATTGTCGGAAAATGGGCCCGTGCTCTGTGCCATCTTCCGACGTTAGCGTAAATCGCGGCAGGGTTGGCCAGATGCGGTATTCGCCGGACTTTGCCGATAGATGTAGCTGACCGCTAGTTCGGGGCACAGGAGGCTGAGCCATCGATCTCACGAGACTGGCCAGTTGGGGTTCATCGATCAGGGCCGCAGCGTCGGCTGGCGAGAGCCAGGCGCGTTGCCGCTGGGAACGCTCATTCCAGTCAGGCTGCACATCGACGACCGATAGCAGATGAACCTTGACGGTTACCCGCACGAAGTGACCGGAAAGGCGCTTCCAATAGGCGCAGACGCCCAGTGGCTCCTTCAATGCCTCGCCAACAACGCCGGCCTCTTCCGATGCTTCGGCGACTGCTGTCTTCCTTCCGCTTATGCCCTTCATCGGCCAGCCTTTCGGCACGATGAAGCGGTTGGTCGTCTTGGAGGTGATCAGCATCACCTCCACGTGCCGTGGCCGTCAAGCCGGAACGGAAACTGCCGCAACCTGCCTGATCGGTTTACCCTTCTTCGCCCCGCGGACGATCCGCTTTTCCTTGACCATCAAATCGTGAATCTCATTGAGGACGCGCCTGACGTAACATCGAGGGTTCCATTGCGGAGGATCTATGGGCAGCCCTGTTCCGGCCGCTACCGACTCGATTTGCAAATCGGCACAAAAGCTCCCAATCTGGTTGTCGCCGCAGCAAAGCTTGATACTTGTTAGACGGCGAAACATTGGGAGGAAATTCGCACATGAACAAGACCTATGTCCGTCTGGCGGCAACGGCTGTAATGCTCGTCTCTGCCGCCACCTCGGCTTACGCCGACAGCCTCACCCTCTATTGCGCCGCCGAGGAGGCCTGGTGCCAGCAGATCAAGACTACCTTCGAGGAAAAGACCGGCATCACCGTCGACATGACCCGCAAGAGCTCCGGCGAGACATACGCGCAGTTGCGCGCCGAGGCCGGAAACCCGAAGGGCGACGTCTGGTGGGGCGGAACCGGCGATCCTCATCTCCAGGCCGCCGAAGAAGGACTGACTGTGGAATATACGTCCCCAATGCGGGGCGAACTGCACGACTGGGCGATCAAGCAGGCGCAAGCCGCCAACAACAAGACGATCGGCGTCTACTCCGGTGCGCTCGGCTTCGGTTACAACAAGGATCTGTTGGCCAAGAGCAATCTGCCGGAGCCGAAATGCTGGGCCGATCTGACCAAGCCGGAATACAAGGGCCACATCCAGATGGCCAACCCGAACTCATCGGGCACCGCCTATACGATGCTCGCCACGATGGTTCAGCTCATGGGGGAGGAAAAGGGTTTTGAATACCTGAAGGCCCTCCACGCCAACATCAACCAGTACACCAAGTCGGGCTCCGCTCCGATTAAGGCCGCGGGTCTTGGCGAAACGACCATCGGCATCGTTTTCATGCATGACGCGGTGGCGCAGACGGCAGCCGGCTTCCCGATCGTCACGGTGGCGCCGTGCGAAGGCACCGGCTATGAAATCGGCTCGATGTCGCTGATCAAGGGCGCCCGCAACCCGGAAGCAGCAAGGCAGTTCTACGACTGGGCGCTGACCGCCGAGATGCAGTCGAAGGCGAAGGACGTGAAGTCGTTCCAGTTGCCTTCGAATAAGAACGCCACCGCGTCCGACCTGTCGCCCGACCTGTCGACCATCAAGCTCATCGACTACGACTTCAAGAAGTATGGATCGAGCGCCGAGCGCAAGCGCCTGCTGCAGAAGTGGGATACGGAGGTCTCGACCCTGCCGCAGTAATCATGCGCGTCCGCACTGCCACGAGCGCGCTTCACCCGACCGTCGTCCTGTGGACGGCGGTCGGATTGGTCGGCTATGCGCTGCTGCCTTGGTATGGGCTGGAAAGCAACTTCTTCACCTTGTCCTGGCTGTTGGACGGCTATCCGCATGACGATGACGTCGCACCGGCGCTTTTCCTTGTGCTGCAAGGCGAGAAACTCTGGCTTGCACCTCTCGGGCCGCTGCTTCTCGCGCCGCTCCTGCTATGGGGGCGAAGGAAGTCCGACCCTTTCTTTGGGAATTTGCTAATCGTCGTCGGCGCGACCGGCGTCGCCTACTTCCTGCTTCAAGGTTTCGGCATTGGTCTGCGTGGTTTCCAGTGGCAATGGTTGACCTGGCTCGTTGGCGAGCTCGACGACCGTCAGTTCGGCATGGGCTGGGGAGCACTGCTCGTAAGCGGCGCGTTCCTGTTCCTGTTCACCCTAGGGCTTGCGGCGCGCGGCGCGGTGGCCGGCGACGAGTTCGTCGTCGGCTCGATCGGCTTCGTCGTCGCCGTGGTCACCATCTTCATCTTCATGCCGATCGGTCAAATGCTGGGGAGCGCACTGCTCACACAAGAGGGCGACTATTCGCTTCCCATCTTTCTCGCAAAACTCTCCAGCGACCGGCTCTGGAATCTCGGCTGCCTTTTCGGCGGTCCGCGCTGCGGCGTCGCCTGGAATTCGCTGTTTCTCGCCATTCTGGTCGGCGTGATGACCACCGCACTCGGCCTGGTCTTTGCCCTGGTAGTGACGCGTACTGGCTTTCGCTACGGCGCGCTGTTGCGGGCGCTGACCGTGCTGCCGATCATCACACCACCCTTCGTCATCGGCCTCGCCATCATTCTTCTGTTCGGCCTCTCGGGCGCCATCAACCTGGGGTTCGCCGAGCTAATCGGCGTCCGTCCGACGCGATGGATCTATGGACTGCCTGGCCTGCTCATGGCCCAGGTGCTCGCCTTCACGCCGATCGCTTTTCTGGTGATGATCGGAGTGGTCGAGGGCGTCAGCCCCTCCATGGAGGAGGCCGCCCAGACCCTGCGCGCCAATCGCTGGCAGACCTTCATCACCGTGTCTCTACCTTTGATGCGGCCGGGTCTAGCCAACGCCTTTCTGCTCGGCTTTATCGAGAGCATGGCTGACTTCGGCAATCCGCTGGTGCTCGGCGGCAATTTTGACGTTCTGTCCACCGAGATCTTCTTCGCCATTGTCGGCGCACAATACGACCAGGCGCAGGCGGCGATCCTCGCCCTCGTACTCCTGTTCTTTACCCTTGGGGCTTTCTACGCCCAGCGATTCTGGCTCGGCAAAAAGTCCTACACGACCGTTTCCGGAAAAGGCGACGCCGGCGTCCACCCGCTTCTGCCGGCAACATTCCGCAACCTCGTCGTCGCGGTAGCCGCTGTCTGGACGCTTTTTACCTTGCTGATTTATGCGACGATCTTCTACGGCAGCTTCGTCAAGCTGTGGGGCGTCGATTTCTCTCTGACCTTTGAACACTACGTGAAGGCGTTTTCCATCGGGTGGAACGAGTTCGGCGTCCACTGGCGCGGCTCGGCCTGGAGTTCGTTCTGGACGACCATGGAAATAGCGTTGATCTCCGCGCCGCTGACCGCGGCCATCGGACTCTTGACCGCCTATTTGCTGGTCCGCCAGAATTTTGCCGGCAAAGACGCTTTCGAATTCGCAACGATGCTGTCCTTCGCCATTCCCGGCACTGTGATCGGCGTGTCCTATGTGATCGCGTTCAACGTACCGCCGATCGAGCTCACCGGCACCGGCATTATCCTGGTGCTCTCCTTCATCTTCCGCAACATGCCGGTCGGGGTTCGCGCGGGTGTCGCGTCGATGTCGCAGATCGACCGCAGCCTTGACGAGTCCTCCCTGACTCTCGGCGCTAACTCCTGGCAAACCTTCCGCAAGGTGGTGCTGCCGCTGCTGCGGCCGGCCATCCTTGCCGCGCTGGTTTATTCCTTCGTTCGCGCAATGACCGCCATCAGCGCCATTATCTTTCTGGTCAGCGCCCAGTACGACATGTCGACCAGCTACATCGTCGGCCGCGTCGAGAATAATGAATACGGCATCGCCATCGCTTATTCCGCCGTCCTGATCGGTGTCATGCTAGCGGTGATCGGCCTGATGCAGCTTGCAGTTGGCAGCCGCATGATCGGCCGGCGTGGTCTCGACGGCGATCTGGCGCAGTCGCGCACCAATGTCAGCCAGTCAGTGGTGGCGCGTCCACAGCCGGCGATCTCGGGAGGCGGATGATGGCCGAAATTCGCAGCAACGCCGCCTCAGTCGAATTCAGGAACGTCACCAAGATCTACGGCAAGAGCAAGGCGCCCGCCGTCAATGGCGTCTCGCTGTTCATCGAGGCCGGGAAGCTGGTCACCCTCCTTGGACCCTCGGGCTGCGGTAAGACGACCACCTTGCGCATGATCGCTGGACTGGAAATGGTAACGGGCGGCCAGATCCTGATCGGGGGCGCCGACGTCACCCGTTTGCCGGCTACCGATCGTGATGTGTCCATGGTGTTTCAATCTTACGCTCTTTTCCCGCACATGACCGTGACCCAGAACGTCGAATACGGCCTGGGCTTTTCCGGTTTCGGGAGGAAGGAGACGGCCGAGAGGGCCAGAGCAGGGCTTGAGCTGGTCGGACTCTCCAATTTCGGCGACCGCCTGCCGAGCCAGCTTTCGGGTGGACAGCAACAGCGAGTGGCGGTAGCGCGGGCGCTGGTTCTGGAGCCGCAGGTGCTGCTCTTCGACGAGCCTTTGTCGAACCTGGATGCCAAGCTGCGCCGGCGCGTGCGCGAGGAGATCCGCGAGATTCAGCAGAAACTCGGCCTCACGGTCGTCTATGTCACCCACGACCAGGAGGAAGCGCTCGCCGTCTCCGATCGCATCATTGTCATGAACAATGCGGTGATTGCTCAGGACGGCACGCCACGCGAGCTCTACGAGCAGCCCGCAAATGCTTTCGTGGCCGACTTCATCGGCGAAGCCAACATGTTCCAATGCGAGGTGGTGTCGGTCGAAGGCGACAGCGCCACCGTGCAGCTGGGATCCGCTGTCCTGAAGCTGCCGGCTCGCGGCCGCAAACCGGGGCCAGCCAAGCTGGCGGCGAGACCGAGCCGCCTCGAGATTGGTGAACCGAATGCTCCCGGCACTTTGCCCGGCACACTTGAAAAAGTGACCTATGTCGGCAGCCACCTCGAATTTGTAGTCGCCACGCAATTCGGCGAAGTCTTCGTGATCTCGCCGGATGTCGACACGGCGTTTCGAGCGGGGCAGCCGGTAAGCATCGGCTTTCCCGAACGCGGGCCCGTGCTGATCACAGACTGAACGCCTCTTTGCAAAGCGCGTGGACCTTGTCGAACACGCCCTTACCGCCCGCGATGACCAGTGTTCCTTCCTCCAGGACCGTTTTCGGATCGGGCGGGACGACCAATCCGCCGGCCTCTTCGACCAGAAGCATGCCTGCGAGGCAGTCCCAAGCGTTCATATGCTCCTCGACATAGGCGAGCAGCCTGCCCGACGCGACGTAGGCAAGCATAAGCGCGCCGGATGCATTGCGGAAAAAGACGCCGCCCTCCTGAAGCAGGAGATCGATCAGTTTGGCGACGGCACGAGCTTCACGCCGATTTGAGAAGCCGGTTCCGACCGAGCCATGCATCAGACTCGTCGTCGGACTTGTCTTTATGGGCCGCTCGTTGAGGAAAGCTCCGCCGCCGCGTCGTCCATAAAAAGTCTCGCCGGTAGACGGTTCATGGATAACGCCCACGACTGTCACCCCCTCCTTGACGCAGGCGATGACGACGGTCCAGGCTGGGATGCCGCGCAGGAAATTGGCAGTGCCGTCGATCGGATCTATCACCCAGGTGTAACCCGATCCGCCCGCTAGTGCGGCGTGTTCCTCTCCGATAACGCCGTCTTCCGGGTACTGAGTCGCAAGCTCCTGGCGGATAAACGTCTCGACATTCCGGTCGGCCTCGGAAACCAGGTCCTGATGACCCTTGCTCTCGATTGTGAGCGTCTCCAGTTGTCGGAAATATTGCAGGCCGAGCTCGCCGCCGCGCCGCGCCAACGCAGTCGCAAACAGCATCCGATCGTTATTGTCACCGGCCATGGGCACTCGCTCTTTGTTGATCCACCTCTTGTCAAAGCAGATGTCATCGCCTTCCGCTGATCAGGATCATCCACGCAGGTAATTGTGTCATTGTTTCTGCTTCCGTTCGTTCCGTCAGCCGTTTGTATTGATCGCCGATTTTTCGGGGGGAAAGCTTGAGTTTAACCCTCGGCGATCGGCCGCCACTCGTGGATGACCTCGTATCCCGGCCACTCGAAGTGAAGAAATGTCCAGGGAACGGTTGATCCCGACTGCGCGAAATCGGCGCATCCAGTAGCTCGCAGAGCAAGAGCGTGCCGACACCGCGCCGTGCGACGAAAGCAATATCACCGTCGGATGGGTCCCAAAGAAGCGAAACACGGCCCGTACTTTGAGTTCTTGGGCATCGCACGGTCCCATCCGCGGACACTCTCATGTGGATTAGCGAAGCAGCAGTAAGCGACTCGTTCGAAATCGGCGGGTGGAAGGAAGCCTGTTGCGGAGCGGTCATTCTCGCCAAGGTGCTCATCCACTTGGACGGGCTGCGGCCAGCAGGCCAGCCGCTTCAATTGCCTCGGCCTCAGAGCTCGACCAGATGGACGTTAGGCCGGACAGAACCGCACAGTTCGGAGACGCTTGCGAAGCGAACGCGGGCTGCGTGCTGCGACCAACGGCACGCCCAGCCCTCTGGGTCGTGTAGATGGCGTGATATCGGTTTCATTCGGCAGCTTCGGCCTTCGCCGCCGGCGCAATTCGTGCGGCGCAGTATTTGAACTCCGGAATCTTGCCGTAGGGGTCCAGCATCGGGTTGGTGAGCATGTTGGCCGGACTTTCGTTGAAGCAGAACGGCATGAACACCATGCCGTCGGCGACCTCCCGATCGGCGCGGAGGATGGCGTCCACCGTGCCGCGCCGCGTCTCGACCGCAATCATCTCCCCTTGGCGTAGGCCGTGCCGTTTGATCTCATAAGGGTTCATCGCGGCGATCCCGTGTGGCTCGATCGCGTCCAGCACGCCCGCCCGGCGCGTCATGGCGCCGGTGTGCCAATGCTCGAGCAGGCGGCCGGTGGTGAGCACCAGTGGAAACTCTTCATCGGGCACCTCATCGGGCGGTAGCAAATCGGCCGGCACGATGCGGCCGCGTCCGTCCGCGGTCGGGAATCCGGACGAGAAGATGATCTCGTTGCCAGGCTTGTCGGGGCCGTCGGCCGGATAGACAACCGATCCCTCGCGTTCGACGCGATCCCAGGAGATGTGTTTGAGCGAAGGCATGACGCTGGCCATCTCGGCATAGACATCCGAGACATGGCCGTAATTCCAGTCCAGACCCACGCGCCTCGCCAGTTCGACGATCAGTTCCCAGTCCTGACGCGCTTGGCCTGGCAGTTCGAGCGCTGGACGCCCAATCTGCACCTGCCGGTTGGTGTTGGTGTATGTGCCGAGCTTTTCGGCATGTGCCGAGGCCGGCAGCACCACATCTGCATGCCAAGCGGTCTCGGTCAGGAAGATGTCCTGCACCACGAGATGGTCGAGCATGGCCAGTGCTTGCCGGGCATGGGTTTGGTCCGGATCGGACATGGCCGGGTTCTCGCCCATTATGTACATGCCCTTGATTTCGCCTTCATGGATGGCGTCGATGATTTCGACGACCGTCAGGCCCCGCTTGGGGTCCAGCGTCTGGCCCCAAAAGTTCTCGTAGGCGCCGCGGATGTCGATGTTCTCGACCGATTTATAGTCGGGGAAATACATCGGGATGAGCCCGGCATCGGATGCGCCCTGCACGTTGTTCTGGCCGCGCAGCGGGTGCAGGCCGGTTCCCGGCCGGCCGACATGTCCGGTGATCAGCGCCAGAGCGATCAGGCAGCGCGCATTATCGGTCCCGTGTGTGTGCTGGGAAATGCCCATGCCCCAAAAGATGATCGACCGCTCGGCGGTCGCGTAGGTGCGGGCGACGTCGCGCAGCACGCTCGCCTCGACACCGCAGACCTCGGCCATCGCTTCGGGCGAAAAATCCTTCACCTTGGCTTTCAGCGCCTCGAATCCGGAAGCGTTGGCCTGGATATACTGCTCGTCGTAGAGCTTTTCCTCAACGATGACGTGGATCAGCGCGTTCAGCATGGCGACGTCGCTGCCAGCCTTGAACCGCAGCGAATGCGACGCATGGCGCATCAGGTCCTGGCCGCGCGGGTCCATGACGATCAGCTTGGCGCCGCGCTTGGCCGCCTGCTTGAAATAGGTCGCGGCGACCGGATGGTTGGTGGTCGGCCGCGCGCCGATGACGATGATGCATTCGGCCTTCAGCGCGTCGTTGAAGGGCGCCGAAACTGCTCCCGAACCGACGCCTTCCATGAGTGCTGCCACCGACGATGCGTGGCACAACCGCGTGCAATGGTCGACATTGTTGGTGCCGAAGCCTTGGCGCACCAGCTTCTGGAACAGATAAGCCTCTTCATTGGAGCCTTTCGCCGAGCCGAAGCCGGCCAGCGCCTGCCCGCCATTATCCTTGAGAATGCGCTTCAGCCCGCCGGCGGCACGCGCGAGCGCCTCTTCCCAGGTAGCCTCGCGAAACACGGTCAGCGGATCGACGCCGCGCATGTCCAAATCGCCCGATTTCGGGGCGTCGTCGCGGCGGATAAGCGGCTTCGTCAGCCGTTCAGGCGACATGGCATAATCGAAGCCGAAACGCCCCTTGACGCAGAGCCGGTTCTCGTTGGCATAGCCGTTACGGCCATCGACCTGGACGATCTTGTTGTCCTTGACGGCAACGCTGGTCTGGCAGCCGACGCCACAGAACGGGCACAGCGTGTCGATGACCTTGTCGAATTCCTGGATGACGCGGGTCTTGCCTGTCTTGTCCATCAGCGACTTTTCGTAGAGCGCGCCGGTCGGGCAGGCCTGAACGCATTCACCGCAGGTGACACAAGTCGACAGGCCCATCGGATCGTGCATGTCGAAGACGGGAAGCGAGTGATTGCCGCGCTCGGCCATGCCGATCACATCGTTGACCTGGACCTCGCGGCAGGCCCGCACACAGGCGCCGCAAGTGATGCAGGAATCGAGATTGACGGCAATGGCGGGATTCGTGATGTCGAATTCCGGCCGAACATCGTCGCTGGCAAATTTTGAGCTATAGCGATCGCCCGAAATCCCCATCGAACCAGCCCACTGCCAGAACATCGACTGCTGATCCGGACCGTCGGCCGCCGGCCGCATATTGCTGGCGAGAAGCTCGAACACCATCTCGCGCGATTTCCTGGCCCGTTCGGTATCCGTCTTCACCACCATTCCGGCGGAAGGTTTGCGGATGCAGGAGGCGGCGAGCACCCGCTCGCCCTCGACATCGACCATGCACGCGCGGCAATTGCCGTCTGGCCGATAGCCCGGCATGTCAACATGGCACAGATGCGGGATCCTGGTGCCTTCGCGCTTCGCAACGTCCCAAATGGTCTCGTCGTCAGCAGCTGTGACCGTTTTACCGTCGAGGGTGAATATGACGCCATCTGCCATTTCAAAGATCATCCCTAAAATGCGTCAAAAGGTGATTGACCGGATTGGGCGCCGCCTGGCCGAGACCGCAGATGGAGGAATCTCGCATCACTGTTTCAAGGTCGCGCATCGCCGTCTCGTTGGGCACGCCCTTCTCTTTCAAGAGCGTTACCAGCTTTTCGGTTCCTTCCCGGCACGGCGTGCATTTCCCGCAACTCTCATGTTTGAAGAAATCCATGAGATTGAGGGTCACATCCTTGATATTGTCGGCTTGCGAAAGCACGACCACCGCATGTGAGCCGACAAAGGCGCCCTGTTTGGCGAGTTCGCCGCCGAAATCGAGTTCAATGTCGCCCATCGACGCCGGAAGGATGCCCCCCGAGGCTCCACCCGGCAGATAGGCCTTGAATTCATGCCCGTCTGCCATGCCGCCGCAATAATCCTCGATCAATTCGCGCACAGTGACGCCGGCCGGGGCCAGCTTGACACCCGGCTCCTTCACATGTCCGGAAACCGACCAGGAGCGAATTCCCTGATGGCCGGGCTTGCCCTGCGCGGCGAACCATTCGGGCCCCTTCTCGACGATGTCGCGAATCCACCACAGCGTCTCGACGTTGTGGTTGAGTGTCGGGCGTCCAAAAAGGCCGACTTCGGCAATATAAGGAGGCCGGTGTCGGGGCATGCCGCGCTTGCCCTCGATGCTTTCCAGCATCGCGCTTTCCTCGCCGCAAATATAGGCGCCGGCGCCGCGCCGCAGTTCGATGAAGCCGGGCTTGACGATGCCGGCCACCTCGAGCGCCGCGATCTCGGCGCGCAAAATGGCGAGCACGGCTGGGTATTCGTCGCGCATGTAGAAGTAAATGCGCTTGGCCTCCACCGCGTAGGCAGCGATCAGCGCCCCTTCTAAGGTACGATGCGGATCGCTTTCAAGATAGACGCGGTCCTTGAAAGTGCCAGGCTCGCCTTCGTCGCCATTGATCGACATCAGCCGCGGCCCTGGATAGCCGCGCACGAAACTCCATTTCTTGCCGGCCGGAAAGCCGGCGCCGCCGAGGCCGCGCAGGCCGGCGTGCTCCATGATCTCGATAATGGCATTCGTGGTCAGCACGCCGTCGCGCACTTTCTGCAAGAGCTGATACCCACCGGCAGCGCGATAGGCATCCAAGCCGACATAGTCAGGCGCCGCTGTGCTGATGTCCCCGTCTCTCGCCATCGCCAACAGCTTGTGGCTTGTCGCGTGGTCGACTTCGCGGTCGCCGACGCGTGCGGCAGGGGCGGTGGCGCAGCGGCCCATGCAGGGCGCACGCATGACGCGGATGGTCTGCGGGTCGGCGTCGCCGGCCAGTTCCCCAAACAGGCGTTCCGCGCCCGCCAGCATGCAACTTATCGATTCGCAAACCCGGATTGTCAGCGGCGCGGGCCGCGCCTCGCCTTCCTTCACGATATCGAAATGGTCGTAGAAGGTCGCGACCTCGTAAACCTCCACCTGGGACAGGCGCATGTCCTCGGCAAGCGCGCGCAGATGCGCGGCCGACAGACAACCGTATTGGTCTTGGATCAGATGCAGGAACTCGATCAAGAGATCCCGGCGCCGTTCGCGATGGCCAAGAAGTTCCCGGACATCGGCCAGGGCGACGTCATCCAGCGCCCGCCCTTTGGGTCCGCGATCCGGGGACCGCCGTTGCTGCATTGTCATTCTCTCTCCTCCCGGCGCGAACCCTTCGTCTGAGGAAGGCGGCTCAAGCCCCCGATATCGTTGTCAGTTTCCCGCATTACAGTTCAAGTGAGCCGTATCCTGCCCTTGAGCCCGGCGCACCTTTGATCAAGGACCTGCCACACGAGTTGAAGCAATGCCGGTCTGGCAATTTTTAGCATCCCGGGGCGCCGCGACAGAACTGATCTGCGCCCTGATTTGTCGCACGGTTTATACCGGGGCAGCTTGCGCCCTCTCGATCAAGAAAATGATGTGGTCGCCATCCCGTCCCGTCGCCTCCAGGCGGTCGCCCGTTTCGTTGATCAGATTGGGAATGTCTATGGCCGCCAGCGGATCGGTGCAACGGACCTCAAGACGCTCGCCTGGCCTTATGCCGCTGAGCGCCTTGCGGGTTTTCAACGCCGGCAAGGGACATTTCAATCCCGTCAGATCGAGCTGTCTCGTTGTCATGGTGGCGCACCATGGCGGACCGGTCACCGGTCGTCAACGGCCACGGCCTCCCGGCTGCCGCAAATGAGAGCGGCCAGGGGTTTCGGCAAACTGCGTGCGCCGGCCCGACGGCGTTCGTCAATTCAGGTCCGAATAGGCGAGGAACTGAACGGTCTGACCCGGCTCTACCTGGGCTATTTCCTCGCCGAGTTCGACAAGGCCGTCGGTTTGGACCAAAGAAGACAGCAGGCCCGCGCCCTCGCGCGGGAATTTGACGGCTTCATATGTACCGTCCTGCGTTCCACGCAGGCTTACCCGCACATATTCGCGTCGCCCCGGTTTTTTGCGGTAGGAAAAGGCGGCCCGCACAGGCCGCGAAATTGGTGGCTGCTGCCGTGCGCCGGCCAGTGCCAAGATCGCGGCGCGCGCAATATGGGCGAATGTGACGAAGCTCGCCACCGGATTTCCGGGCAGCCCAATGAAGGCTGTTCCCCTGATCACCCCCATGGCGACTGGTCGGCCGGGTTTTATGGCCACTCGCCAGAATACCAGGGTGCCCACACTCTCTAGTGCTGCCTTGACGCAGTCGGCCTCCCCGGTCGAGACCCCGCCGGAGGCCAGGATCAGGTCCTGGCCTGGGGCAGCCTCGCTCAGCACATCCGCGATCAGGCTGCTGTCGTCGGTCAGAATGCCCAAATCGGTGGTCTCGCAGCCCACTCTTGCGAGCATGGCCATAAGCATGAAACGGTTCGAATCGAAAAGCTGGGCCGGTCCCCGGGCATTTCCCGGCGCGACGATCTCGTTGCCGGTCGAGAAGATCGCGACGCGAACTTTGCGCCGGACTTCGAGCTGCGTCATGCCGAGAGCCGCGGCGAGCGCAACATCTTGCGGGCGCATGCGCTGGCCGGCCTGCAGGACCACCTTGCCTGCTGCGACATCCTCGCCCGCCGGCCGCACATTGGCTCCCCTTTTCAGGCCGGGCGGAAGAATGACCCTGCCGGTCTCGTCGACACGGACATCTTCCTGCATGTAGACCGTGTCTGCCCCCTCCGGCAGCGGAGCGCCAGTGAAAATGCGTATGGCTTGTCCGGGCGCGGCGGGCCGATCCGGGGCCACCCCGGCCTGGATCCTGTCGCTCACGAGGAAAGCTTTTTCAGCGGTTCCCGGCAGGTCGTCGCCGCGCAGTGCATAGCCGTCGACGGCTGAGTTGGTGAAAGGCGGCAGGGGCAGCGGTGCAACTAAATCTCTCGCCAGGACGCGCCCATCGGCATTCGCCAGCTGGACGGTTTCGGTCTCGTCCACAACGGTCAGCCGTGAAGCGATGAGTGCGGCGGTATCATCGACCGATCGCATCGGGCCGCCGAAAGCGAAGCAGTCGTCTGAAAGTTGCGCCATCGAGCCTTCAGCCTCTGTGGATCCGGCCGAACCGGCAGCTCGGCGCCATCCGGCAAGCCAGTCTGCGCTTATAGGCGCTTTTGTCGACCGGCCTGCGTTTGAACAGGGTATATAGTAGACGTCAAGCTGAAGGTAATGCATCCACCCCGGCGAGCGGGATTGCAATTTTCAAGAGAGCGCCATGCAGCAGATGAAAAGCCGACCAGACCCCGCCATCATCATGCCGAGTCCGGAGGACATCCGATTGACCGAACAGGTCAGCGGCATCGATCATACGGGCGCCGCTATTCAAGTCCGCGTCCCCGTTGAACGCCCGCTGACGCTCTATCTGAACGCGCAGGAGATCGTCACGATGATGACGATCAGCGATTATCCCGAATATCTGGCGCTGGGCTACCTGCTCAATCAGAACATGCTCAAATTCGACGACGTCGTAACCGAAGTCGAGTATGACGACGACCTGCAGGTCGTGATCGTTCGTACCGAGCGCAACACCAATTACGAGCAGAAGCTCAAGAAACGGACGCAGACTTCAGGCTGCGCGCAGGGTACGGCTTTCGGCGATCTTCTCGAGGCGCTCGAAAATACCGCTCTGCCGGCAGCCGTACTGCACACCTCCTGGCTTTACCAAATGACCCGCACGATCAACACGACGCCGTCGCTCTATCTTGAAGCGGGCGCGATTCATGGCTGCGTGCTTTGCAAGGAAGGAACGCCGGTCTGTTATATGGAGGATGTCGGGCGCCACAATGCCGTCGACAAGATCGCCGGCTGGATGTATCGCCACGGCATCGATCCGGCCGACAAGATCCTTTATACGACGGGCAGGCTGACGTCGGAAATGACGATCAAGACGGTTCGAATGGGCATTCCGATCCTCGTCTCACGCTCGGGTTTCACCGCTTGGGGCGTCGATTTGGCGCGTCAGGCAGGCTTGACGCTCGTCGGCCGGGCGCGCGGCAAGCGGTTCGCCGTGCTGTCTGGCGAGGATCGGATTGTGTTCGACCAGGACCTCGCTTCCGTCGACGAGGAAGCACCTCGTCACAGACGCAAGGGAGCCGCCGATGGCGAGTAAGAAGGTGCCCACCCTGGGCGTCGTTCTCGCCGGGGGGCTCGCCCGGCGCATGGGCGGTGGCGACAAATCCATGCGTCGGATCGACGGACTCACGATCCTCGATCGTGTCCTCGATCGCCTCGGCCCGCAATGCGACGGGCTCTTGCTGAACGCCAATGGCGACCCTGCCCGCTTTGACCGCTTTCGCCTTCCAGTCGTCGCCGACCCGGTCGAGAACTATCCGGGGCCGCTCGCTGGCGTGCTTGCGGGCCTCGATTGGGCTGAGGAGAACAGGCCCGACGTCGAATGGATCGTCAGCGTCGCGGCGGACTGTCCTTTTTTGCCGCGCGACCTCGTCGAACGGCTGCATCGGGCGCGCTTGGCGAAAGGTGCGGATCTGGCGGTGGCGATGTCAGTGCGCCGGACGCATCCTGTCATCGGACTCTGGCAAGTGGGGATGCGCGATGAGTTACGCCATGCACTCGTCGAAGAGGGCATTCGCAAGATCGACCTCTGGACGGCTCGCTACCAGGTTGCCACCGCGTCCTGGCCGGCCAAGCCGGTGGATCCATTCTTCAATGTCAACACGGTCGAAGATTTTGCCGAGGCCGAACGGCTCTGGCACCTTAGCCAGGTCGGGTAAAACCCATGCGCTCGATCCCCTCGTTGAATTCAGGCGAAGTGAGCGCGGTAAGGAAGGCCTGCACCGCGGGTCGCTCTTTGCGGGCAGCGACCAGCGCGAAATCATAATGCTCTTCCTTCAGCGCAATGAAACCGAGCCCGGCTGATTGCGCCACCGGCGCAATGGTGACGCCCCAGTCTGCTCGGTTCTGCGCCACGGCCGCCGCGACGGCATTGTGCGAGCGGGGCTGGTTCCAATATCCGTCGGGACGCGCCGGACCAAGCAGTTGGTCGATCAGGATGCGTGTACCCGAGCCCTGGTTGCGGTTGACCATCATGCAATTTGGATCGGCGAGTGCGGCACGCACCGCCTCGTCTGCGTCGGCCCCCTGGAAGCGGATGTCGTTTGGGCGGTAGACGATGCCCTGCATGCGCCGCCATCCCTCCACGAGTTCGAGGCCGTCGCTCAGGAACGGCGCATTGTAGCTTTGCGTCTTGGCGTCGAAGAGGTGGATGGGCGCGATATCGCACTCGCCCCGTTTAGCCGCGGCCAGGCCGCCCAGGCTCCCGACCGCGATAGACCGCACCGTCAGGCCGGCGCGAAACAGAATGCCCACGACGAGATCCAGGCCCGTGCAGTTGCTGCCGATCACCACGAGATCAGGAATACGGACGTGAGGTGTGAACAGCGTCACCGAAGCCTCGCTTCCGGCAGGCATATTGTCGGCTAAAGCTTCGATGCTGATGAAGCCATCCGCCTGGGCAAAGGAGGTTATCGCCCCCGAGCCCTTGCCGGTGGGATAGGCGACCAGCCCCTCATCACTCTCGACCAGCGATACCATCACGAACTCCGTGCGGCCGAGTTCGGAAGGAATGCGCAGCGGAACCTTTGCCGTGACCTTCGCTTCGGTCCGAGGCGGCAGGCCCGCCATGCGGCGCAACAAAGGTACGATCATGTCGTGGAAAGTGAACATGGCCGAAGTCGGAAATCCCGGCAGCACGACGACCGGTTTGCCGTCGCAAACGGCGAGACAGAGCGGCTTTCCCGGCTTCAGCGCCACGCCATGGGCAACGATGCCGGGCGCGCCGAGACGGTTCACGATACGGTGGCTGACATCACCGGCGCCCTTGGACGTCCCGCCCGACAGTATCAGCACCTCATGGGCCGCTAGCGCCTCGCGCATGGCGGCTTCCAGCTTGGCTTCGTCATCCGGATACGCGCCGAGAAAGCTCGCCTCGCCGCCATTTTCAGTTATCGCGGCGCTGACGATTGCCCCATTGGCGTCGTAAATGCCGGCGGGTCGAAGGGCGTCGCCCGGTTGGACAAGTTCGTCGCCAGTCGACAAAACCGCCACGCGCAGCTTACGCGCCACCGTCACCAGCGCAATTCCGCAGGCGGCAAGCATGCCAATTTCTCGCGAGCCGATCACCGTTCCGGCGCGCAGCAGAACCTCACCGCGGGCAATATCGGATCCGGCATGCGAGATGAACTGGCCGGGCGAGGCTCCGCGCCTGACCTCGATGGCATCACCTTCGGTGGGTTGAGTGTGCTCCATCATGACGATGGCATCGGCGCCGCGCGGCACGGGACCGCCCGTCGAGATGGAGGTGGCGGTGCCTGCGAGCACAGGTATTTGCGGGGCAACACCGCATGCGATAGTTTCGTGGTTGAGCAGGAGCCTGGCAGGAAGGGCCTCCGACGCGGTGGCCATGTCGGCGGCGCGCACGGCAAAACCATCGACGTTCGAACGGTCGAAGGGAGGCACGTCGATAGGAGCCATGACATCATCGGCAAGCGCCAGCCCAAGCGCATCCGCAAGCGTCAGTTCTTCGGTCGGGATCGTTCGCGGAAATAGCACCGCCTCGAAACGGGCGAGCGCCTCGTCGCGCGACAGCACCGTCAGGAACTGCTCCTGGCCGGTATCTTGGCGGGTGGATCTGGTCATGACTTACTCATCTGGGATCGTCGAACACAAAGGCGCCGACAGGTGTTCCCGCGGCATACCCCTCACTGGTGCCTGGAATAGCAAGCCATGCATCCGCCAAGCGGATCGCCTCCAGCGAAAAATCTCCTATCGCAAGCGGGGCCCATCTGTCTTGTTCCTGCTTCAGGAGGACGATCTCGGCCAGTCCGACCGTGGAGGAGACTTTTCGCTCCAGTGCCAGGACCGTCTGTCGCCGGGCGCTCCTGCCCGACAGGCGATCGATGGTCGGCTGAACCAGCGCAAGAAAGGCGGCAAAGGCCTGATCGGGCGCTCCGGGCAGAGCAATTATCGGGACCGCGTCGAGCCGGCCGATCGCCGCGGTTCGGCCGGGCTGCAGCGCTATGTTGTGGGCGATGAGCGCCCCACGCGCGGCAAGCGCGTCGGCTGTTGCGTCGGCGCGCCCCGCACCAGTGCCTCCAATCAGGATGATCAAATCGCTGGCTGCACTCGCAAGGGCCTGGGCGACGGATCTGGCGTCGCGCGGAACCGTTTCGATATCGAACATCGTCGCGCCAGAGGCTCTTGCGAGGTCGGCGATAAAATGCCCCGTTAAAATATCGCTCGCCGGGGCGGCGACATCGATCAGGCGCACCTGCGGTGCCCGCACCGCAATTTCACCAATCCCTACACTCCGCAGGGCTAGGAGGTCTGCGGCTGACAGCCTGTGCCCTGCAATGATGAGTGGTCGGCCCGCCTCCATGTCCTCGCCAGCGCGTCGCACGCCCTGGCCCGGTGCTGCTTCCCCGAGCGCCTGGGGCATCGGGCCGCTGCAATCGATGAGATCGGCATCGAGAACGCAATCGCATCCCTCCGGCATGGCGACGCCTGCCTCTACCCAGACCGGAATTGCCATCAGCGGCAGCCGCGAATAGGCCGACGCACCGGCAAGATCGAGCGCGCGACACGCCCAGCCATCTGTCTTTGCCGTGTCGCGGGTGGGCTGCGCGTGTATCAGGGGCGGCATAGCGGCCCCAATCTTTCGAAGCGTCTGGCAAAGCGGCAACAGAGTGGGCGCAACCGGTACCACCCCGTCGAGGAGCGCGGCGAGAGCCGCTTCGAGACCGGTCAGCGCGCCGAGGGAAGGCTGCATTCTCATCATGTCCGATGATGGGACAGATGCGAACCGCTTTGCAACCGACTTCAGAAGCGCTCCTGCTCAGCATTCGGGAAGAAGAGTTGCTGGCCGTCAATTTTGTATTCGGCAATCGCCCGCTGTCCTTCAGGCGAGATCAGCCAATCTATGAAGCGTTGGCCGGGTTCGGCCTTGACGCTGGGATGCCTCGCGGGATTCACAAGTATGACGCCGTACTGGTTGAACAGCCTTTTGTCGCCTTCGACCACGATCTCCAGTTCGCCGCGGTTCTTGAACGCCAGCCAAGTGGCGCGATCGGAAAGCACATAGGCATCCATGGCGCTGGCTGTATTGAGCGCAGCGCCCATGCCCTGCCCTATTTCCTTGTACCAGGGACCCCTCATCGCTGCGATATCGACACCTGCCGCCTTCCAGAGTCCGAGTTCTGCAAAGTGGGTTCCGGATTTGTCGCCGCGGGAAACAAAAACAGCTTTTTTGCTCTGGATCGATGTCAAGGCGACTGCGACATCCGGCGAACCCTTGATGCCGGCCGGGTCGCCTCTGGGCCCGATCAGGACGAAATCATTGTACATCACAGCGAAGCGTCTAACGCCAAAACCTTGCTGGACGAATTTCTCCTCCTGCTCCCTGGCATGGACCAAGACCACGTCTGCGTCTCCCCGGCGGCCGGCGTCGAGGGCCTGGCCAGTTCCCTGCGCGACCACCCTCACATCGATACCGGTCTTTGTGGTGAACAAAGGCAGTATGTGATCGAAAAGGCCGGAATCCCGCGTCGAGGTCGTCGAGGCCGCGACGATCGACCGCTCCTGCGCGCCGGCCAATGCGCCGCTGAAGCCGAGGGCAGTCAAAATGATCGAAATTGCGGCAAACAGTCGACGGTTGAACACTGGAAGCTCTGTCTCCGCAGTCAAAGGACGAGCTCTCCTCGAATAAAGGCGGCAGCTTCTGCTGATGATGGGCGATCGAAAAAATCATCGACGCTGGCGTGCTCGCACAGTCGGCCGCAAACCAGGAAGACGACATCTGCCGCGAGCCGGCGCACCTGCCCGAGATCGTGTGAAGCCATGACGATCTTGGTGCCCGATTGCGAGGCCATGAGGATGATCTCCTCGACATGGCGGGTAGCAGCGGGATCAAGACTGGCGGTGGGCTCATCGAGCAGCAGGATCTCGGGCTCGCGCGCCAGTGCGCGGGCAAGCGCCACGCGCTGTTGCTCGCCGCTGGATAAGCGCCGCGCAGCTCGCGACGCCAGGCCCAGAAGGCCCACACGATCCAGAAGTTCCTCGGTGCGTGCCGCGCGACGATGGCGCCGACAACCAGCTTGCGCCAGTCCGTAGGCGACGTTGGCTGCGACGGAGCGGCGCAGCATCACCGGTTTCTGGAGCAGCATTGCCCGGCGCCCTAGCCCGCGATCGGTGCGCCCACCCCAGCTCACAGTTCCTGCGGAAGGCGCGGCAAGTCCCATGCAAACCCGAAGCAGTGACGTCTTGCCCGCCCCATTGGGACCGAGCACGAGTGTCGGCGCGCCGGGAGTAATCGCCAGGTTCACGCGGTCAAGCATAGTCATGACGCCTGCGCTGAGCGAGACGCGGTCCAGAATGAGAGGAAGGTCGGTAAGCGATGCACGCATCATCAAGCCACCCGTTGCTCCGACCACGTTCGCAGGCCCCAGGCAGCGGCATTGATGGCAAGAATGAGGCCGATCAGGATGATGCCGAGCCCCATCGCGAGCGGCAGGTCTCCCTTTGAGGTTTCGAGCGCGATCGTGGTCGTCATGGTTCGGGTAAAGCCTTCTATGTTGCCGCCGACGATCATTACTGTGCCGACTTCGGCGGCCGCCCGCCCGAAGCCGGCGAGCATTGCGGTGATGAGGCTGAAACGGCTGTCCCACAAGAGCGTTACCACCCTGCCTGTCGGGCCGACGCCCATCGCTGTCAGTTCGTCGCGATATTCGCGCCACAAATCCTCGATGGTCTGGCGCGTCAGAGCTGCGATGATCGGCAGGACGAGAAGCGCCTGCGCGATGACCATGGCGGCCGGTGTGAACAGCAGGCCGAACTCGCCGAGTGGCCCTGATCGGGATAACAGCAGGTAAACGGTCAGGCCGACGACAACTGGCGGCAGGCCCATGAAGCCGTTAACAAGCACCACGAGCGGGGAACGTCCCGGAAAACGCGTCAGAGCCAGCAACGCCCCGAGCGGCAGTCCCACGACGGCTGCAATTGCAACGGCGGCCAGGGTGATGGTTAGCGAAAGACGCACTATCGAGATCAGCGTCGCGTCACCGCTCGCGATAAGCTGCCATGCACTTAGGCCTTCCGACATTCCCGTTCACCTGCGCCGCGTCGTCCTGTATTCTGCTGCATCCCTTCCGCATTCGTCAAACAATTGAAATTGCGCAGGAATATGCATAATATTGCAGGATGGATTTGCTGACGACTCCGGAAGCCTCAGACTATTTGCGCCTGGGCGAACGCAAGCTTTACGAACTGGTCGCCAAAAACAGGATCCCGTGCAGCAAAGTGACGGGCAAGTGGCTGTTTCCGCGTAACGAACTCGACCGGTGGGTTCTCTCGGGATTGTCGCATCCTGAGGGACTGATTCCGCCCGAGCCGCCGCCCATAGTCGGCGGCAGCCAGGACGATCTGCTTGAATGGAGCCTTCGCCAGGCAGGCTCCGGCCTCGCCTCGCTGACCGAGGGGACGGGAGCCGGCGTGGCGCGTCTTTTGCGTGGCGAAGTCGCCGCTGCCGCGATCCATTACCACAATGATGCAGCCGACCCCAATGTGGAGGCCGCGCGCGCAATGCCGCGGCTGCACGATGCGGTGCTGATCGGTTTCACGCGGCGCGAACAGGGGCTGCTGCTGCCGCCGGGCAACCCCCGATCGCTCAACAGCCTGGCCGATGTCCTTGAAAGCGGCGCCAAAATGGCGGTGCGTCAGACCGGGGCCGGAGCCCAAATGCTGCTGGATGTCCTGGTCGCCCGCGCCGGCACCAGCCGGAAGCGGTTGAACCGGCTCGCGCCGCCATGCCTGACAGGGCCTGATCTCGCAGCCGCGATCCGGACCGGGAGGGCCGATTGCGGAATCGCCACACGCGCCGCCGCGCGCGCCGCCGGCCTGGAGTTCGTATCATTGGCGTGGGAGAATTTCGATCTGCTGATGCGGCAGCGAACCTATTTTCAGCCTTCGATCCAGGCGCTGATCCGCCTCATGGCTCAGGACAGCTTCGCCCGGCGCGCCGCAGAACTCACGGGGTATGACACGAGCCCGGCCGGGCAGGTCCGTTTCTTCAATTGAGGTGGGGTGTCAATGGGGCGCCGGACGCGCCGCCGAACCTATTCAGCCGAGGTCGATTTCGCCCTCGACGACGTGGTGCAAGCCGGCGCGTTCAGCCGTAATCACGGCCCTCACAGTCAGATGCCCCTGCCCTTTCAGCCCCCCATCCGCCACGGCCTTTTCGATTGCCTGCTGCGAGGTTACGCCGACCTGCTTCAGGAACTTGCGCATCGACACGTTGAAGGGATCGGTTTCCATGTTTTGGGTCATATGATTGCCTCTAATAGCTGGGACGGTGCGGCTGGTCGGATTGCGATCGCATGCTGCTCTCCGGCGAAGGCGCTGCCGGCCAGCGGAACACGGAAACGTATGATGCGCAATGCATAAGACGCTCGCAATGCATTTGCTCGCTGCTGTTTTCCTCGCCGGCGCGACGACACATGGCGCGGAACTGCGCGGGCATGGCGGTCCCGTGCGGGCGATTTCCGTGGCGCCGGACGGAAAGACGGTGGCAACCGGCAGTTTTGACACCAAGGCGATCATCTGGTCGCTGGAGACCGGCGAAGCGCGCGACGTGCTGCTCTTTCATGAAGGTGAGGTAAGTGCCGTGGCCGCACTGCCGAACGGGCGCTTTGCCAGTGCGGGTGCGGACGGTCGCATCGCGATCTGGCAAACCGGTCGAGCCGAGCCGGCCCTCATTCTGCAGGGTCACACCGGACCTGTCGCCGACCTCGAACTGTCACCCGACGGATCGATGCTGGCTTCGGCGTCCTGGGACACCACCGTCCGGCTCTGGCCCCTTGCTGGTGGGAAAGCGCGCGTCCTGGAAGGCCATGGCGCAAACGTCAATGCACTCGCCTTCCTGGCGGACGCAACCCTCGTCAGCGCCGGCTATGACGCCACAGTCATCTTTTGGCCGAGCCAGGCTGGGGCGGCGCCGGTTCGGGCCATCATGCCGACGCCGCTCAACACGCTTGTAAGAGCGCCCGGCGACCGGCTGTTCGTCGGAGGTGCGGACGGGCGGGTACGGTTGCTCGATCGGCGCGGCAAAGTGCAGTTGGAAGTTCAGGCCTTACGCAAACCGGTGATTGCGCTCGCCGCCACGCCAGACCCGAACTATCTCGCAGTCGCCGGCATCGGTGATGGAATCCTGTTGCTGGACGCTATGAGCCTCTCCACCATCCGCACTCTCGACACATCCGGCGTGGCGGTATGGTCGCTTGCGTTTGCGGCTGGCGGCAAGACGCTTCTGGCTGGCGGCGCCGACCATCTGGTGCGGGAATGGAACATCGCGACGGGCGAGCGCCTTGGAGCCGCTACGGCCGGCAGGGCCGATCCGATGGCCAGATACGCGGGTAATCCGGACGCGGAAGTATTTCGCGCCTGCGTAGCTTGCCATACTCTCGACCCGAAGGACGGCCATCGAGCCGGGCCCACGCTGCATGGCATTTTCGGGCGCAAAATAGCATCCGTGCCGGGTTACCACTATTCGCCCGCTTTCCGAAAAATGGACATCGTCTGGACACCGGAAACAGTGTCGGCGCTGTTCGAGTTGGGTCCGAACGCCTACACCCCCGGTACCAAGATGCCTGAACAGACGATCAGCAATGCTGAGGATCGGGCAGCCCTGATCCGCTTTCTTCAGGCCGAGACACGTACCGACTAGGGCTCAGACCGCCTTATCGCTCGAGGCGTTGCGCTCCCGCAGATAGTCTTCCGTGGTTCGCGGCGGCGAGCGACCAGGGCCGGCATAAGGATCGAAGCCCTCATTCATGGCCGCATCGACACGGCAATTGTCGCACATCCGTACAAGGTCGAGCCGCCGTGCGTTCTCGCCTGCAAACATCCAGTGTTTGCCTTCGAGCTTGGCGACGATCCGCTCGACAGTGCTCCTTGTGCCGAACGGCTTCGCGCAGCGGATGCAGTTGTACGGCTCCTCTTGCTTCACGACCCGGCTGCGAGCGCCCCATGCCTGAAAATCCACCTGCGGCGTCAAGGTGATGACCTTCTCCGGGCAGGTCGCGGCGCAAAGGCCGCACTGCACGCAGGCGCTCTCGGAAAAATATAAGGCCGGCTGCTGCTCGCTGTCGGAAAGCGCCCCCGTTGGACAGGCCGGTACACAAGAGAGGCAGAGCGTGCAGCCGTCGACATTGACGTCCAGGCCGCCGAACGGAGCTCCAGCAGGCAACGCCACGCGGTCGACCGGCGTCGGCGCAGCTCGTTGGAGCTCGACCATGGTGCTCGTCAGCAAGCTGCGCTTCTTGCCGATGGGCAGGAATGCCGCCGGGCGCCGCGACGCAACGTCTGGGGTAATCATGTCGAGCGCCGAGGCGAGGATGTCGGGATCGTCCGCTTCGATCAATCCGCAGACCTCGGCGCCATAACCGAGAGACTGGCTCAAAAGATTGGCGATCGCGATGTTTGCGGCAATTCCGGTAAGCTCATGCCTGGGCTTGGCCGACGACAGAGCCCTTACGGCGCAAGCGCCCCAAGCGACTGGCGCGGTCCACGCCTCGACCCCTAACTGGGTTGTCTCGTTCACGGCGACCGGCAGGACATTTGCGGGCAGACCCGCGCCGAACCGGGCGAGTGCGTCGATCAGCGGCTCGCCATGGCCGAGATCATGGAAAAGGACGATCGCATCGAGGCCGCCCGCCTCCCGATAGGTGAAAAGAAGCGTCCGCAGCCGCCGAAGCAGCGATTCTGCATCCGGCACGGCGTAGGCGGCAGCACCCGTGGGACATGCCGCCGCGCAGCTGCCGCAGCCGGCGCATACTTCCGCATTGATCGCGACGTGGTTGCCGGCAGGCGTTATCGCCCCTGTCGGGCACAGGTCGAGGCACCGCGTGCAGCCGGTGATGCGCGATCTCGAATGGGCGCACAGATCGGCGGAGAAATCGATGAAGCGCGGCTTGTCGAACTCGCCCACCAAGTCGGCAGCCCTTGCGATGGCAGTGGCGACGGAGGCGCGATCGCCGGGATCGGCCTTCACGTAGCCGTCGCGCAATTCATGGGCAGGGAAAAGCGGAACTCCGCCGGAGAGATCAAGGATGATGTCGGCGTTCGAGACGGCTCCATCGCGCGATATCCCGAAGCGAAGCCGATCGCGCGAAGATGGATTGGGCGCCGCGAAATCGTCGACCGTCAGCTCGAAGGCGCCAAGATGGCCGCGCGCATTGCGGATCGTGCCCTGCATGACGGGAAAATCCCAGACCCGGTGCGGCGCAATTTCGCCCGGACGGCTAAGCAACACAGTGACGTCCAGCTTCTCGGCAAGTTGCCGGCCCGCATCGATCGCCGTCGCGTCGCAGCCATAGACCAGGACGACACCATCGCTCGAAAGCGTAACGAGCGCGGGCGCCGAAGCGGGTTCGGCCGCCATAGCGAGCAGAGCCGCCGCTTTCGGGCCGGCAGCAGCAGCGCCTTGCGACCAGCCCCCCGTCTCGCGAATGTTTGCGAAAACCAGATCGCCTGCGAAACCGAGTTCCTCGGCGAGCTCGCCGAAAAGCGGCGCCTGTTGCGTGCAGCTGATGGTGACTGCTCCGCCGCTGCTCAGGGCGCTGCGCACCCGGTCGAGCTCCGCGCCACAGAACTGGTCCCCCGCCTCGACCCGTGCGCCCGGGCATCCGCGGGCGACGCTGGCGCCGAAGCCCGGCATGCTCCGCTCGCAGGAGCAGACCAGGACCGTGGGTTGCTTGGCCAGGCTCATTCCGACTCCCGTGGCATCTTCCTTGCCCACGCGGTAGCGCCTCTTCCTTGGAAGTATTATAAAGACATTACAGTCGCCGTCATCAAAATATGGATCGGCACTATGCGCCCATCTGTCAGCGACCTCCAACTGCCACCGCCTTACAGCCTCGTGCCGCTGAGAGAGGCTGGCGACGCCTTCGCGCATGCCTGCGCGATCGCGGCAGAGGAAGGCGCAGGCACGCTCGCCTGGGTGCGCCGCTACGATCTGGCCGAATTCGCCGTGGTGCTTGAGCCTGAGGAGCCCCTGGAGGAAGCGCGTCGCGCGATCTATGCAGGCATGAACGCGCTCGCCGATGCGCTTGCGGTCCATGCTCCGCCGTCGCGGCCCATCACCTTCGACTGGCCAGGCACTATTCGCGTCGACGGAGTTCTCGTCGGCGGCGCCCGCCTTGGCTGGCCGGAAGGGGCACGGGAGCACGAAATCCCCGACTGGCTCGTCTTCTCAGGCATGATCCGCACTGCCGTCATCCGCGCCGGCGAGCCCGGTCTGCGTCCGCTGCTTGGCGCGCTTGACGAACTAGGCTTCGCTGCGCTCGATGCCGGTGAGATCGTTGCGAGCTTCTCCCGCCATCTGATGGCAGCATTCCACGAATGGAGCGACACCGGCTTCGGTTCGATCGCCAGCCGCTGGCTCGACCGGCTGCCCCGAAAGGGCGATGAGCATACAGAGCTTGCCGGTAACGGAGATCTACTGATTTCCCATATGGCCTCTCAAAGGCTTGGCGAGCGAAAAAGACTGGCCGAAGCGCTTGCCAGGCCTTCCTGGCTCGATCCGAGGACGGGAACGCCATGGATTTGAAGCTGCCGCGAACGATCCGTCTCGATGCTTCGGACACGTTTGTCTATTCGCGCGCTGCAGGACCAGGCGAATGGGCGGTGACCGGCACCTTCCTGTTCTTCGGCGCCGATACCGCCACGCTTTCCGGCAAGGATCGGCAGGCGTTCCGCGCCGGGTTCCTCGGCATTGACAGCTTCGGCTGGTCCACCCTCGTCGTGGTCACGGACGCGACCGCGCATGACCGCGCGGCAGCCGTCGATCGGCTGGCCGAGCAGCTTGTGGTGCGATGCGGTGCGCCGGACATCGAAACGGCGCGCGTCGCCGCCGAAGAGGAGATCGCCTTCGCGCAATCGCTGTGCGACCACCCGCCGAACACGCTGATTGGGGTGAACCGCACCAGCGAACAGGCCGGCATCCGAGAGTCGTTCCGCACCCTGCATCGTAAGGCGAGCCGGCTGGAGCCGGCAACGGCATTCCGCTTCGTCGAAATCGAGGGTGAAGACGCGTCGACGGAAAAGTTCGATCTCCTTGCATTCGCCGGGAGGCAGAAGTGAAGGATTTCTGGATTTCCTCCGGTCATCACCTTCTCGACAGAGATGAGGCCGGGCGCCTGCTCGTGACCGACTCCTTTCTGAAGGCATATTTTGCCCGGCCAGAGCTTCTCCCCCCCGAATCCGCCTGCCCGGCGGAGTTGCGCCTGCATCACGAACTTTTGATGCATCATCCGCGCCGGCCGGTCGCAAAGGAGGAGATCGCCGCCTTGGAGGATCCGGATGCGCGCGAGAACTGGCAGTTCATGATTGCCTTTCGCGATCATGTGCTGGCCGCTCCCTCACTCGAAGCCGCATACCTCGCGCTGGCGCGCGGCTCGGCGGAAAATATCCCCCCGCTGTTCATGAACCAGCTTGCCCAGGTCGTGCTGCGCAATGCGCTGGACGGTCAGCATGACGCCTGCGTTCTGCGAGCCGCCGAGCTGTTTTATCGGCCGCAACGCGTGACGTCTCACGAGGGGGCTATGCTTCTCGCCGATGCCGAAACAATCGAACTGCATGAACAGAACCGCCATGCCTCGCCGCTCCTCAACATGCTTGGTGGTCCAGCTGTCACGGAACTCGAGATACTCGACGATAAGAATCCCGAGAGTTACTTCGCCAGGAGCGACGCTTTCGATATGGTGCTCAAGCTCGGCAGCGCCCGGAGTCCGGCCCGGCGCGGCCTTGCGACCGCAATGGAGATCTGGATTCGCCATCTCGTTGCAGTGGGCGTGGAGATCGAGCCGGTGGAGCGGATCGAGGACGAGGACTGGGCCTGGTTCGTCGGCCTCGACGCCGAAGCGACCCGCATCGGCAATACGCTCTGGGCCGGCGGCGAACTCGACGCGGAGACAGCACAGCGCGTCGTTGCACTATTCCGGCTCAGCTTTTCCGACACAGGCGAAGTTCAGCCGGCAGTGGGCGCCAGGCCCGTCTGGCTCATAATGGCCATGACCGCCGACCGAACGATCCGCATGAAGCCGCAGAACCTCATCGCAGGCCTGCCGTTTCGCGCCCCGGGGACGGTGAATTAGGAGGATTGGTGCCATGGTGCGGGAGACTGCGGAAGTCGGGGTGATCGTCGAGCGACGGGCTCTGAACAGCCCGTGGGTCGACCATGTTTGGGTGCCCGTGGCCGTGCTGGCGGGCGCGCCGTGCGCGGCGCCATGGTCAGTGCTGCACGAATCCGACGGCCTGACGCGTTTCTATGCCGGAACTTTCAAGCTCGAGCTCTTCGGGTGCGACACGGGCATGTACCGGGACAACCTCCGTTCGGGGCGGCCTAGCCTCTGGATCGCGCTCCGGTCGAGCCCTGCTCCACCCGGAGTTGTGCTGCACCTGGTGACCGCTGACCCTTTCGAAGGCGAGTCGCTGACAGAGGCTGGCCCCGACATCATCGAGGCCGTGCCAATGCCAATCGAGCTTCAGCAATGGGTGGCCGCCTTCATCGAGACGCATCACGTTGAGCGTCCCTTCATCAAGCGCAAGCGCGATCGGGCGGACAGCAATGCCCTGGCGAGGCGCGGTCCTCGCTCCGGAACGATGGATGATGCCGAATGAGCGCGGGAAGTGACAATGTCTTCGCCCGCTGGTCGCGCCGAAAACAGGCGGCGCGTTACAGCGCGACTGCGGAGCCGCAGAAGGATCAGCTTGCGCCTGACGAAGCTGTGGCGCCAGCGGGTGTTGGGGAGCAGCTTGCACCAGCAATTGCGGAGCCGGAGGCCGCCGAGCCTGCCGAGCCCCTCCCCCGTGTTGAGGATTTGACCGCCGAAAGCGACCTTTCGGCCTTCCTGCGCAAAGGCGTGCCCAAGATGTTGAAGCGCGCCGCATTGCGCAGGATGTGGTCGCTCGATCCGGCAATTCGTGATCATATCGGGCCTTCCGAATATGCCTGGGATTTCAATAGGCCGGGATCCATGGCGGGATTCGGCCCCTTGAAAGAATCCAGCGAGCCTGTCGTGGATTTCCTGTCGACGTTGAGCGGCGGCAACCCGGCCGACCAAGCACGCGCCGCCATGGCTTCGGAGGCACCGGAGAAGGCGCCTGCGCCCACCGTCGTCTTGGCGGACGAGGACGCGAACGCCTCACCCGATGCTTCGCAGGCTGTTACGCCGGACAGTTCGATCGAGCCGGCAACCCGCCAATCCCCTTCGGCCGACGTGGCCGAAACCGCCGCCGGCCGCGACGAAGCTGCCGGCGCCGCGGAATCATCCCCGATTAATCGCCAGCGGCGCCATGGCGGCGCCGTGCCGCGCTGATCTGGATATGTGGCCATTTTGGCACAGTTGCGGTTGCAATTGCCGGGCGGGGGACTAGTATTACTTTACCCACTCGTTGAGGGGCACGGTCGAGGTCAGTAGATGAACCCAGACTTGCGCCTAGAGGAGGCAACCGGCACGTCGTGCGGAGCTGACGCTCTGGTTCCCGGCGTTAGAGATGCTGACGTCGACGACGTCAACAGCGCACGCGCGGATGAGTACGCGCTGCTCGCCACGCTTCTCCTGGCCGCTCCGGATGCAAACCTTATGACGCGGCTTTCCGGTTTGCGGGGCGACACCGAGACGCCGCTCGGCCTTGCTCATGCGGCACTCGGCCAGGCCGCGGCTTCGGCCTCCCCGGCAGCGGTCAGTCGCGAGTATTTCGAGCTCTTCATCGGGGTCGGGCGCGGCGAACTCCTTCCCTACGCCTCATACTACCTGACGGGCTTTCTCAATGAACGGCCGCTTGCCCGTCTACGCGGGGACATGAAGCGCCTCGGCGTTGAACGCGCCGACGGTCATTTTGACCCGGAAGATCATCTCGGCACGCTATTCGAGATCATGAGCGGCTTTGCCGCCACACATTTCGTGGTTCCCCCTGGCGAGGAGCGGGACTTCTTTGAACGTCACATCGCGCCCTGGGCGAGCCGCTTCTTCGCCGATCTGGAAAACGCGGCCTCGGCCAGGTTTTACCGGGCAGTGGGCGTGTTGGGGCGGATTTTCATCGACATCGAAGCCGAAGGCTTCGCCATGGAGGCGCGACGTAGCTCGTGACCTGATCGCGTCGACAGATAGGGAGGATGGCAGATGCAGGAAAAGAAACAGACGGCAATGAGCCGCCGCAATTTCCTTCGCGCCTTCGGCGGCGCGTCCACGACCGCCGTGGCCGCCGTGACGCTCAGCCCCGGAGAAGCGCAAGCTTATGATCCCGGCGAGGAGGAGACGAGGGCCCGCTACCGCGAGACCGAGCACGTCAAGGCATTCTACCGTGTGAACCGTTATGAGACGTTGAAGAAGTGAGAGCGCCATGCTGACCAAGCGCAAGAGCGGTCAGGCGAACCGCACAAGATTGCACACGCTGATGGGAACGGTCGCCTCCGCTCCCATCGACCGGCGAACCTTCCTTCGCCGTTCCGGTCTCGTGGCCGGCGGGATGGCTGTAATCGGGTCGTTCCAGCTCGGCACCGTTCAAAAGGCGGCGGCCATCAGTCCGCCGCAGCCGGGCGAGCCCATCGAGCTCAAGAAAAGCGTCTGCACCCATTGCGCGGTCGGCTGCACCGTTACCGCCGAAGTCCAGAACGGGGTTTGGACCGGTCAGGAGCCTTCGTGGGACAGCCCGATCAACCGTGGCTCCCATTGCGCCAAGGGAGCAAGCGTACGCGAGCTCGTACACAGCGACCGCCGACTGAAATACCCGATGAAGCTCATCGCCGGGCAGTGGGAGCGGGTCTCCTGGGACGACGCGATCAATGGGATTGGCGACAAACTGCTCGAGATCCGTGAAAAGTCCGGCCCGGAATCCGTCTACTGGATGGGGTCGGCCAAGTTTTCCAACGAAGGCACCTATCTCTTCCGCAAGCTCGCTGCCCTGTGGGGAACAAACAATCAGGACCACCAGGCCCGCATCTGTCATTCGACGACCGTCGCCGGCGTAGCCAACACCTGGGGCTACGGCGCGATGACGAACTCCTTCAACGATATTCGCAATTCAAAGACCATGATCATCATGGGCGGCAACCCGGCTGAGGCGCATCCGATAGCGATGCAGCATCTGCTGGAAGGCAAGGAACTCAACAAGGCCAATCTGATCGTCATCGATCCCCGTTTCACGCGCACCGCCGCCCATGCGACCGAGTATGTCCGGTTCCGGTCCGGCACTGACATAGCGCTGCTGTGGGGCATGCTTTGGCACATCTTCGAGAACGGCTGGGAGGACAAGGAATTCATCGCGCAGCGCGTCTACGGGATGGATGAGGTCCGCAAGGAAGTCGAGAAGTACACGCCAGAGGAGGTGGAGCAGATCACCGGCGTGCCTGGGGACCAGGTGAAGCGCATCGCCGAGCTGTTCGCCACGCAGAAGCCGTCGACGATGATCTGGTGCATGGGCCAGACACACCACACGGTTGGTACCGCCAATACGCGCGCGAGCTGCATCCTGTGTCTTGCCACCGGCAATGTCGGCAAGCCGGGTACTGGCGCGAACATCTTCCGGGGCCATGACAATGTACAGGGCGCGACGGATATCGGGCTCGATGTGGTCACCCTGCCCTTCTATTACGGGTTGACGGAGGGCGCCTGGAAGCATTGGTCTCGCGTCTGGGAGATCCCCTACGAGGACCTGCTGAGCCAGTTCGACTCGAAGGAAGCCATGGAAACCCCGGGCATACCGCTGACAAGGTGGTTCGATTCCGTCTCGCTGCCCAAGGACAAGATAGGGCAGCGCGACAGCATGCGTGCCATGTTCATTCAGGGCCACGCCAGCAACAGTATCGCTCGTATTCCGGAATCGATGAAGGGCCTGACAGGCCTGGAGTTGCTTGTTGTCGCCGATCCCCATCCCACGACCTGGGCATCACTGGCGGTGGAAGCGGGGCGTCAGGACAACACTTATCTCTTGCCTGTCTGTACGCAGTTCGAGACGTCAGGCTCGCGCGTCGCCTCAAATCGGGCCATCCAGTGGGGCGAGCAGATCGTCAAGCCGAGCTTCGAGCAGAAGGACGACTACCAAGTCATCTATCTCTTGTCGAAGAAGCTCGGGCTTGCCGACAAGATGTTCAAGAAAATAGCCGTCGAGGGAGACCGGCCGGTGCCGGAGGAGGTGCTGCGCGAGATGAACCGCGGGAGCTGGTCAACGGGCTATTGCGGTCAGTCGCCGGAGCGCCTCAAGGCGCATATGAAGAACCAGCACAAGTTCGACCTGGTGACGATGCGGGCTCCGAAGGATGATCCCGAGGTCGGTGGCGACTATTACGGCCTGCCTTGGCCATGTTGGGGCAAGCCGGAGATCCGCCACCCGGGTACGGCCAATCTTTACAGCACCGGCTTGCATGTCATGGATGGCGGTAGCCCGTTCCGCGCCCGCTTCGGCGTCGAACGCAACGGCAAGACCCTCCTGGCGGAAGGTTCGTACACGCAAGGCTCGGAACTCACCGACGGCTATCCGGAGTTCACCATGGCCGTGCTTAAGAAACTCGGCTGGGACAAGGATCTGACGGCGGAAGAACTCGCCGTGATCGAAACGATCGGCGACGACATCAACAAGGTCTCGTGGTCGACAGACCTGTCAGGCGGCATCCAGCGCGTCGTACTCAGCCATGGCTGCCATCCCTACGGCAACGGCAAAGCTCGCGCAGTAGCGTGGAACCTGCCCGACCCAGTGCCGATCCATCGCGAGCCGATCTACTCGCCGAAGGTGGACCTGGTCGCAAAATATCCGACCTATCCCGACGCCACACAGTTCCGACTGCCGAACATAGGGTTCAGCGTGCAGCAGGCGGCGGTGGAAAAGGGCATCGCCAAGACGTTCCCGCTGATCCTGACTAGCGGCCGGCTCGTCGAATACGAAGGCGGGGGCGAGGAAACGCGGTCGAACAGATGGCTGGCCGAGCTGCAGCAGGAGATGTTCGTTGAGATCAACCCGGCCGATGCGTCCGAACGCGGCATCGGCGATGGGACCTGGGTTTGGGTGAATGGTGCAGAGAACAACTCGAGGGCGCGGGTGAAGGCGCTGGTCACGGAGCGCGTCGGCCGGGGCGTCGCTTTCATGCCCTTCCACTTCGGCGGCTGGTTCCAGGGTAAGGATCTGCGGGCTCACTATCCGCAGGGCTCCGATCCATATGTTCTGGGAGAGAGCGCCAACAGCATCACCACCTACGGCTACGACCCGGTGACGGGCATGCAGGAGCCGAAGTGCACGCTCTGCCAAATCGTAGCGGCGTGAACGGGAGGAACAGAAATGGCCCGGATGAAATTCCTTTGCGACGCTGATCGTTGCATTGAGTGCAATGCCTGCGTCACCGCCTGCAAGAACGAGCACGACGTGCCTTGGGGCATCAACCGCCGCCGCGTCGTCACCATCAATGACGGCAAGCCCGGCGAACGCTCCGTCTCGATGGCGTGCATGCATTGCACCGACGCGCCTTGCGCGGCGGTCTGTCCGGTCGACTGCTTCTACACCACGGCCGACGCGGTGGTGCTCCACTCCAAGGATCTGTGCATCGGGTGCGGCTATTGCTTCTACGCCTGCCCGTTCGGCGCGCCGCAATATCCTCGTGTGGGCAACTTCGGTTCGCGCGGCAAGATGGACAAATGCACCTTCTGCGCCGCGGGCCCGGATGAGGATTCCACCGAAATTGAATATGCCAAGTACGGCGCCAACCGGCTGGCTGAAGGCAAGCTGCCGCTTTGCGCCGAAATGTGTTCAACCAAGTCGCTCCTGGCCGGCGACGGGGAGATCATCGCGGCGATCTACAAGGAGCGTGTGACGCAACGTGGCTATGGTTCCGGAGCCTGGGGCTGGCAAACGGCCTATCGAGAAACAATCGACGTGTAGGAGGCAGTCGGGCTCGTCCCGCGCGCAACGGAGCTATCACGGAGGACGCAGAAATGCCGGACATCAGGCTTGGTCGAGTGACGCCGCATACTATCGCAGCGTTCATGACGCTCACGCTGCTGGTCGCAGGGCCCGTGTACGCGCAAACCCCATCCGGGAATAACCCGACCGCACAGGCGGTGAGAGAGCGGCAGCTTCTTGACGAGTTGCAGAAGATCGAAGGGCGCGTCACCCTGCCCAATACGGCCGCTGGCTTGCTCGAGCAACCGCAAGGCCGCGATTACCGCAGCTTCCACGAGGGCTGGCTGCCGTGGATCGGCGGCATCGCGATACTCGGCATTTTGCTGCTGCTGGCGCTGTTCTATTTCTACAGGGGCCGCATCCGCACACTGGCGCCCGAATCGAGCGTAAGGATCTTGCGCTTCGGTGCTCTGGAGCGGCTGACCCACTGGATGACTGCCACGGCGTTCATCATCCTAGCCATCACCGGCCTGAACTTTATCTTCGGCAAGCGTCTGCTGATGCCGCTGATCGGGGCCGATGCATTTTCAACCTGGTCGATTTGGGCGAAATACGCCCACGACTTCGTCGCGTGGGCGTTTATGCTCGGCATACTAGTCATGCTGGTGACATGGGCCTGGGACAACCTTCCGGATCGCCATGACGCTCATTGGCTCAGAGTCGGCGGCGGCTTTTTCGACAGAACCAACAGGACGCATCCGCCGGCCGGACGTTTCAATACCGGCCAGAAGCTCATCTTCTGGGCCGTCGTCCTGGGCGGAATTGCGATGTCGATATCGGGCATATTCATGCTGTTTCCGTTCGCATTCGCCGACATAAACGGTATGCAGACGGCCCAGTATATTCATGCGACTGTGGGCATAATTCTAATCGCTGTTCTTATCGCTCACATTTATATCGGCACGCTCGGGATGGAAGGCGCCTATGAAGCAATGGGTTCGGGCACGGTCGATATGAACTGGGCGAAGGAGCATCATAGCCTTTGGGTTGAACGGCAGGAGGCAAAAGGTACAATACAGCCGCGCTCGGCGGCCGAAGCGGCCGAATAGTGCTTCTGCGCAAAACCGAAATGCGCGGGCCCTTGGTCCGGGCATTTCTTGGCATCCTCGTTGGGCTTTCATTGCGCGAGGCGGTGCCTTCGAACCCACGTCAACGAGCGAAGGGCTAGGAAGGCGTCTCCTCCCCGCCCGCGGCTGCGGTGGAGTTGTCGTCCGGCTCGCCCGTCCAGTTTTGACCAACCAGATTGTGTCCCGGATCGCCCACGCGAGTGCTCTCGCTGCTGTAAACCTGCCATGCTGGCTGTTGCTGCTGCGCGCTCAGAAGAAAATAGCCCGCCCCGAGCGCAATTGCGATCGAAACGACAATTCCGGTCAAGATCATACCCATCCCGCCTTCTCCCTTTCTCACCTGCTCAAAGTCGCAGTCATGCTCTCATTTCGGCGTCTGCGTCTGCTGCGCTGGATCCTGCCCCGTCGCAGGTGGATTGCCAGATCCGGATGACTGGGGGACCTCACCGGATTTTTGCTGAAACTGCAGGTCGAGCGCCGCCAGTGAAAGCAACGGCGGCGGCATGGCGACGCCGGCCACTCTCATTTGCCGCGCGGTCTTCTGGCATTGTGCAATGTCATTGGCGGCGGCCAGTTCCTCCGCTTTCGCGACATCTATCACGGAATCCTTGGGGGTGCTCGACGTATCGGAGGGGGGCAACGGCGCGGCCCTGCTTTCCTTCTGGGGCGCGTTCGTGGCCGATCCGCTGGCCACCTTCTCCTTGTTCGGTTGTGGAGAGTCGCTGGCAACTCCAGATTGCCCCGTGATTTTCTGCGCCGAGCCCGTCTCCGGCTTGGCGGGCGCGGCTGCGCTGCTAGTAGATGCACCAGCCTTCTGAGCCGGGGCAGCGGCGGTCGGGGTAGCCGCTTCGGCAGGCGCCTTCATGAAGGCGAGGAGCTCTTGGCAGAGATTTGCGGGCCCGCCTGCCTGCTGGGCAGCAGGCGTTGCAGTAGCGGCTGCTGGAACCGTAGCCTCGGGGGCAGTGCTCGTCTGCGCCAGCGATGTTGACGTCGACAGCGCGACGATTCCTGCGAGAACCATTTCTTTCATCGCTTTGCTCCTTCCCCTAATGAAAGTCACCCGCTTGGCTGACAACATAACGCCGGAGGGTGCCCGAACGATCCATGGACTTGCAAGGCCTAACCTGCCCCGCAATTCGGCCGCGGTCTCGCCGGCGGCCTTCATGGATTTTTGGCCCAACGAATGCACCCCGCCCCCGCAGCAGAACCTGAAACGCGGCCCTGGAGGCGTTACGGCGACCTTTCGGACCTGAGAAAGCCGACATGTGCTAACGTTCTGTCGATATCGTGATGGGCGACGCCGATCAGCGGCAGTCGAGCTACCGCCTGCTCACGCCCCGAATGGGATCTTGGTCAACGTCGCCAAGGTATCGCGGCAGGGCGTAAGCAATGATCGAATCGCCTGCCTCGGTGCCGGTTGATCTGTGGCCGCCGGCCACCACGACCAGGTACTGCCGCCCGTCCGCATCCTGGTAGGTAGAGGGTGTCGCCTGTCCGCCGGCCGGCTGGCGATCACGCCAAATCTCGCGGCCAGTGCGGAGTCGTAGCCGCGGGCGTAGCGTGCCGCTCAGGAAGGCGACACCGCCGCCGTGACGATCGGTCCGCCGATGCACGCCCACCTCGAAAGGCAGCGGAACGGCCGTCGCGCACGGCCTGAAGGAAGCCGCCGAGTGCGGCTGGGTCGGCCCGTCAACAGCCCCTTGAGACGCGGGCTGTTCCTCGCTGTTCCTCGATCCCTGCGCTCAACTCCGATAAGGCGCAATGTCTGGCGCTCGGCTTTGTCGGCCGTCAGCGGCCTTATGGCTCCCACACCGCATCCGACGTCGCCGTTGGCGGGCAGCTCGGCTGCGACTATCAGATCGACGCTTGGCCCTTAACCGGCGCCAATCGAGGTGCTACTGAAGCACGCTGCCGGAGAGCCGCGATGATATTTGCTCTCGCATCGATCTGTAACCTCCAGAATAGCTCGCCCATGCGGCTCCGACAGCTCACTAGCCCCGCGTGAAGCGCAGCCTAACAAATGGCATCTGGCTGGAATAATTTTTGGCCAAACTCAGTAGATACGGCAACGGGTGAACTTCGATACGGCAACGGGTGAACTTCGATGACCCTGGCCCTTCAGAGGGTGACCCCCTCGCCTGAGGCTCGGATGCGGGCTGATTGGGAGGGGACACCGATCTCGCAGCTTTGTTCACGCCCTCCCGAGCCGGTGTTCCATACGGAAGTCAAAAAGCCCGCCGCACCTTTCGGCACGGCGGGCGATCATTCGTTCCGGGCACAGGTTGGGCGGGGGTGCGTGTGCCCGGATCGTAGGAAATCCTACGCGCGCCGGCTGCGTCGCGTCTATCAACCGGCGGTTGGAAGGGTCAACTCGGTTAGCTTGCTTTACCCGGTCCTACCGCCCCAGCGCTTGTTTCGAAACCGACAGAAGTTCTTCTTCGTCCACCACCCGCCATGTAGTTGGCAATAATTCGGACGCGAGCGCTTCGGCAGCGACGAGACGCAGAGACTGGTCGACAGCCTCGGATTGGTCTGCATTCCCGTCAGGAAAACGCTGTTCGTTCTCTCGCCGGCACGCTGGATGCAATTCAGGCTCGGCCTGGCCGCGAACTTGAAGACCTTTCACGCGGACAATCCGGATTTGCCGGGAATCGGCATGGAGAGATTGCGCCTTCAGCTTGACCCACGACTTCCGGCGCCGATGTTTGCAGCCGCTCTGCGAATGCTGGCACGCGCCGGCAAGCTCGCCCTTGACAGCGCCTGAGTGCGGCTGCCCGGCCATGAGGTCCGTCTGACACCGCAGGACGAGACGCTGTGGCTGCAAATCGAGCGGCTCATCGGGGGCTCGACGCGATATCATCCGCCGAGGGTCCGCGATATCGCCGATACGTTGGCGAAGCCGGAAACGGAAATCCGCCGGCTCCTGAAACTTACCGGCCGCATCGGGAAAGTATACGAAGTCGCCCATGATCATTTCTTCCTGCGCCCGGCATTGGCCGGGATTGTCGAAATCGTCGACGACCTGACGGCGGCCGAGCCGGGCGGGCGGTCTAACGCCGCCCAGTTTCGCGATCGTGCAGGCAGCGGGCGCAAGATTGCCATCCAGATCCTCGAATTTCTCGATAGGCAGGCATGGTGTCACTTTGCGACGCGGCGACCTGCGGCTCGTCAACAAGCATCGACGGGATCTGTTTCGCTCACCGGCCGATACTGAGCCGGCGCTAGCGGAAGCTTCTGTAGGAGCATCGTCCCCGGTGGGGCGTCCGGACTTCAAATCCGGGAGGGGCCGCGAGCCGGTCCTTGGTGGGTTCGACTCCCACTCTCTTCCGCCACTCTCGCAAAGGCGCGATGACGGTGACAACCCGCTTTCTCGTTGAGCTCAAGACAGCGGCCGAGGCCGCCAAAGTCGCCGAAGGCCGTTTCCGGCGGGAAGCTGCAGTCCGGATCGCTGCGCTCGAACAAGAGCGCGCCTTCGCCTTCAGGCGGCTCAATCTCATGCAGGCGATCGCCGAGGCCATGGCATCGGCCGAAAGTGAGGAGATAGCCGTCGCCAGCGCCTTCGCCACGCTGCGCACGCGACTCGGCTGGAATTCCGACAGCGAAGCGCGCTCGGAGGTGATTGCGCGTTTTCGGCCAGGTTGTGGTGGCGGTATTCCGGGCCTCGGAGGAAGAGGAATCCGCCAACGACATTCCTGAGACCCTGGCGGGTTTCGAACATTGGTATGCCGAAACCCGGGGAGCGCCGTTCTGGCTTCTGTTCGAGCGCCAGATGCAGGACACGCCCCGCGTCGGCTTTTAAGAAGCGCAGGTCCATCCGGGGCGCATTATCGCTCAGGCAATCAGGATCGCGACCGTTTAGAGCCTTTCGCATTTAGGTTGACTTGTATCCGGCGTTTTCGATGTAGTTTCGGCATTCCAGTGG
>NZ_JBSPTO010000037.1:0-42903 GCF_053850215.1 Mesorhizobium sp. f-mel | reverse complement strand
ACAAGATCGAAGATCGTCTCATCCGACACCGCAAGACCGTCCGCCAAGCTCAATTGACCAAGCACACGATCAACCATCCGCGAATCTCCCTAGTGACCAACACTACAGAATCACCAATCAGATTCTGTGCAAAGGCCTCCTTGTGGGAGAAGATGGATCGGCGCGCAGCGCCGACACGGATGAGGGGTGCTGGAAGAAACGCGGCGAGAAAACACCGAAGGATTTTAGTCGCTTACGCCTTCAGCGTAGCGATCCTTCCAACACCCCTCATCCGACCGAGCTTCGCTCGGCCACTTCTCCCACAAGGGAGAAGGGGAGTCGGCACCAGCTACTTCAACACCTTCCCATCCGCCCCAAACCGGTAGGTCTTTGCCGGATCCGGCGTCGCATAAAGCGTGGCTCCCGGTTCGGCGTTGTAGACGCCGAAGATGCGCACGGTGATCAGCCCGGCCTTCTCGCAGTCGAGATAGAGGTTGGTGTCGGCGCCAAGATGCTCGGCATGGACGACCGTGCCTTTCCAGGCGCCGGATTTCGCATCGACGGTCAAATGCTCGGGACGGACGCCGATGGTCTTGGCCGTTTCGGCAAGCCTGGCGCCGTCGACGAAATTCATCTTCGGTGAGCCGATGAAGCCGGCGACAAACTCATTCGCCGGCGAATTATAAAGCTCCATCGGTCCGCCGATCTGCTCGATCTTTCCGGCGTTGAGCACGACGATCTTGTCGGCCAGCGTCATCGCCTCGACCTGGTCGTGGGTGACATAGATCATCGTCGCCTTCAGCCGGCGGTGCAATTGCGCGATCTCCAGCCTGGTGTTGACGCGCAGCGCTGCATCGAGGTTCGACAAAGGCTCGTCGAACAGGAAAAGCTTGGGCTCGCGCACCACGGCGCGGCCGATGGCGACGCGCTGGCGCTGGCCGCCTGACAGCTCGGCCGGCCGCCTCGAGAGATAGGGTTCCAGCGACAGCATCGAGGAGGCGATGCCAATGCGGCGGTCGATCTCGGCCGCCGGCGTGCCCGCCTGCTTGAGGCCGAGGCCCATATTGTTCTTCACCGTCAGATGCGGGTAGAGCGCGTAGGTCTGGAACACCATTGCGATGCCGCGTCTGGCCGGCGGGGTTGCGGAGACGTCCGCCCCGTCGATGATCACGCGGCCCGAGGTCGAATCCTCCAGCCCGGCGATGACCCTGAGCAGCGTCGACTTGCCACAGCCGGAGGGGCCGACGAAGACGACGAATTCGCCATCGGTCACTTCGAGGTTGATGCCCTTCAGCACCTCGACCGGCCCAAAAGCCTTCTTCACATTCTCGATGTTCAGCGAGCCCACGGCTTCGTTCCTGTTCTAGAGTTTGACTGGTCTAGAGTCTGATTGGGGCGCCGCTGCGAACGCTCTCGTCGGCGGCAAGGCAGACGGCGAGCGACTTCACCGCGTCGTCCATATGGCGGGAGAGGTCTAGGTCCTCGCGGATCGCCTTCAGCAGAAAAGCCTGTTCGAGATCGCAGAGATCCTGATGGCCGGGTTCGCCTTCCATCGACAGTGTCTCATCCGGCTTGGCGAACTTGCCGTCCGCGTCGGTCGCCGCACTGTGCAGGCGGATGGTCGAGGTCTTGGTATGGGTGTCGATGTCGTCGGATTTGACGCCCTCTTTCATGACGATCGACACGCAGCCATTTGGCGAGATCACGTCCTTCACGAAGAAGGCTGTCTCCGAGATCATCGGCCCCCAGCCGGCCTCGTACCAGCCGACCGAGCCGTCGTCGAACAGCACCTGCAGGTGACCGTAATTGTACATCGTGGGCGCTATCTCGTTGGTCAGCCTCAGCCCCATGCCGCGCACCTCGACCGGCCGGGCGTCGGTGATCTGCAGCATCACGTCGAGATAATGCACGCCGCAATCGACGATCGGCGATGTCGTCTGCATCAACTGCTTGTGCGTCTCCCAGCTATGGCTTGAGGATTGCTGGTTGAGGTTCATGCGGAACACGTAAGGGCCGCCGAGCTTCCGCGCCTCGGCGATCAGCCTGATCCAGGAAGGGTGATGGCGCAGGATGTAGCCGATCACCAGTTTTCTGCCGTTGGCCTTGGCAGCCGCGACGACGCGTTTGGCATCCGCCACCGTCGTCGCCAGCGGCTTTTCGACAAAGACATGGCAGCCGGCCTCGAACGCCTTGACCGCATAGTGGGCATGGCTGTCGGAATAGGTGGCAATGCAGGCGACATCGGGGCTTTCGTCGCGCAGCGCCTCGTCGAAGGAGCGCCTGATATCATACGCGGAAAGCCCGGCCGGCAGCGGCACGTCCGAACGGTTGATCAGCGCCGCGATCTCAAACCCCGGATTGGTGTGATAGGCCAGCGCATGACTGCGGCCCATATTGCCAAGCCCGGCAACGACGACGCGAAGAGGTTTTTCCGAGCTCACTTGACGGCTCCCGATGTAATGCCGCGGATCAGCTGCCGCGAGAAGATGAGGTAGAGGATCAGCACCGGCAGGATCGCCAGTGAAAGCGCTGCCAGCACAGCGTTCCAGTTGGTGACGTATTGGCCGACAAAAATCTGCGAGCCGAGGGTCACCGTCTTGGTATTTTCGGAAGATGCTAGGATTAGCGGAAACCACAGATCGTTCCAGATCGGGATCATGGTGAAGACGGCGACCGTTGCCATCGACGGCCGCACCAGCGGCAGCACCAGCCGGAAGAAGATGGTGTATTCGGACAGCCCATCGATGCGCCCGGCATTTTTCAGATCGTCGGACACCTGTTTCATGAATTCCGACAGGATGAAGACGGCGAGCGGCAGGCCCTGCGCCGCATAGACCAGGATCAGCGCCGTCAGCGTGTTGACCAGCCCGCTCGCCACCATCAATTGTAGGATAGCGACGGTGCCGAGGCGGATCGGAATCATGATGCCGAGCGCCAGGTAGAGGCCCATCAGCGAATTGCCGCGGAAGCGGTATTCCGACAGCGCGAAAGCCGCCATGGCGCCGAACAAAAGCACGAAGAATAGCGAGGCTACGGTGACGACAAGACTGTTCTGGAAATAGTGGAAGAAATCGCCCTGGTTGAGCACAGTGGTATAGCCAATCAGGTCGAATGTCTTAGGGGTCGGCGGCGTCAGCGGCGCGCCGAAGATAGCGGCACGCGACTTGAACGAATTGATGATGACGATGGCGACCGGAAACAGCGCGATCACCGTATAGATCAACAGGATCGTGTGGGCGCCGATGGTGCGGGGGAGGGAGAAGGTTGCCTTGCTCATTGCTCCATCCCTCAGAACTGATATCGACGCAGCCGCGTCTGAATGGTGAAGAGATAGATGCAGACGCCGGTCAGAATGATGAAGAACATCATCGAGGCTATCGCCGCGCCAAGGTATTTGTCGCCCAACTGCGTCTGGAAGCCGAAGAACGTGCGATAGAGAAGCGTGCCCAAGATATCGGTGGAACCGTTGGGTCCGGCAATCGCGCCTTGAGCAGTGTAGATCAGGTCGAAGGCGTTGAAATTCCCGACGAAGGTCAGGATCGAGATGATGCCGATCGAGGGCAGGATCAGCGGCAGCTTGATCTTCCAGAATTGCGCCATGCCGGTGATTCCGTCGCATTCGGCCGCTTCGATCACCTCCTCTGGAATCGACAGCAGTGCCGCATAGATCAGCATCATCGGGATGCCGACGAACTGCCATACCGAGATCAGGCTGAGCGTTGTCAGAGCATATTCTTCCTTGCCCAACCACGGCGCGAACAGGCTTTTCAGACCGACAAGATCAAGCAAATTCGGCGCCACGCCCCACAGCGGTGACAGGATCAACTTCCAGACAAAGCCGACGATCACAAAAGAGAGGATGGTCGGAATGAATATTGCCGTACGATAGAAGGTGGCAAAGCGGAGCCGGGGGTTCGAAAGCAGTGCTGCCAGCAGCACGCCGATCGGGTTCTGCACCAGCATATGGATGATGAAGAACCAAGTATTGTTCCCAAGTGCGTTCCAGAAGCTTTGCGATAGGCGTGGATCACCGAACAACGCGCGGAAGTTGGCCAAGCCGACAAATACTTGCGACTGGTCGATGGTGCGGAAGAGCGAAAGCTGAAGCGTGCCGAACAGCGGCAGGATCATGATACCAGTGTAGACCAGCACCGCCGGCGCGAGGAAGACGCCGATGTGCCAGCGGAATGGTCTTTTCGGTGCTGCGGCCATGAGTTCGGTCCCCGCCGATCAGGTTTGCAATTGCCGCCAAAGGCGCGGCGCCTCCCTCCCCCTCGTGGGGAGGTGCCTCGCGAAGTGAGGCGGGTGGGTCGGCCAAGGCAGTGCGCCATCGTGGTATCGACCGTGCTTTCCAGCAACGATCAGGTCGCAGCCCTGCCTCCACCCCTGTCGCCTTCGGCGACATCTCCCCCTCGAGGGGGGAGATCGCAGCGCTCTGCCTGAGGCTCTTACTTCGCGGGCTTGTACCAGCTGTCGAGACCGTCCTGCAGCTTCTTGGCCGCTGCTTCCGGCGTCTCTGTGCCGTTGATGACGTTTGCTGATTCCCGCCACGTTTCAGTGTCGAGATTGGGATTGCCGCGGCCGACGATCGCCGCCGTATGCCGGATCGTCGACTTGCATTTCTGCCGCCACGATTGGAATTCCTGCGCAAGGGGATCCTTGAGTTCCACCGGTGTCGAATTCAGGCTGAAGAAGCCGGGCAAGGCATTGGCGTAGATTCCGGCGAATTCGGTCGAGGCAACCCAGCTCAGGAACGTGCGAGCGGCTTCCTTGTTCGGCGATTTCGCGTTCAGACCGATGCCGATATCGGTGTGATCGGAGATGTAGCAGGGGTCGCCCGCTTTCTGCACCGGCGGCGGGAAGGCGCCCATCTTGAACTGTGCCTGGGCATTGAAACCGGATATTTCCCACGAGCCGGCCGGATAGATTGCGGCGCGGCCGAGCGTGAACAGGTTCTGGCTGTCCGGATAGGTCTGTGACTCGAAGCCGTCGCCGAGATATGGCTTCCACTTGGCGAGTTCGGCAAAGGGCGCGACCCAGTCGGCGTCGGTCAGCTTCTGTTCGCCCTTGATCAGCGCATTGCGGCCGTCCTCGCCCTTATAGAAATTCGGCGCGATGTTGTAGTAGCCCATGGTCGCCGCTTCCCATTGGTCGTGGGTGCCCATCGCCATCGGGATGTAGGTGCCGTCGGCCTTGATCTTGTCAAGCGCCGCGTAGAACTCCTCGTTCGTCGTCGGCACCTTGATGCCGAGCTTGTCGAAGGCGTCCTTGTTGTAGATGAAGCCGTGGATGACCGAGGCCATCGGCACGCAGAAGGTGTCCTTGCCATCGTCGGTTGTCCAGGCGGACTTGGCGACGTCAGAGAAATTCTCCATTCCCGGCAGATCGTTCAGTTTGTCGAGTTGACCCAGCTTGTATTGCGCCAGAGGCAGGTCGAACGGACGACAGGTGATCAAATCGCCGGCGGATCCTGCCTCAAGTTTGGCGTTGATCGCCGCGTTGTATTCGGTTGGTGCCATCGGCGAGAAAGTCACCTTGATCCCCGGATGCTTGGCCTCGAAGGCAGGGATCAGCTTGTCCTGCCAGATGGCAAGATCATCGTTGCGCCAGCTTTCGATGTTGAGCGTTACGTCCTGGGCATAGGCCATTCCGGCGGAGCCGAGAATGCTGGTGCCGAGAAGAAGTGCCGTCAGTAGTTTCGTTGTCATGCTCAGTCTCCCTGTTGACCTTTTTCAGGTTCGGTTTTGAGAACAGAGGCTTTCTGCCTCATGCTCCCCTCGATCGCGGAAAGGGCCGGGCGCAGCTTCTGGCCGGTCCCTTCCAGTATCTTCTCGGCCGCATCGGCATTGGCAGCGCCGGCGGCGAGCAGAATGGCGGTCTTGACGCCGCCGCCGCTCTTCTCGAGCAGGCGCGCCGCATCGTCCCTGTCGCGCCCGCTGATGGCGGCGACGATGCGTGCGGCGCGGTCGCGCAGCTTGATGTTGTCGGCCATGAGGTTGACCATGTAGCCGTCATGCACATGGCCAAGATGGATGGCGGCCAGCGTCGACAGCATGTTGAGCGCGATCTTCTGGGCGGTGCCGGCGCCCATGCGCGTCGAGCCGGCGATCAGCTCCGGCGGTGTCTCGAGCAATATGGCGATATCGGCCAGCCGAAGCAGCGGCGCATCCTTGTTATTGGCGATAGCGATGGTTGCCGAGCCGCGGCGCCTGGCGTCCTCGATCGCTCTGACCGCATAAGGTGTCGAGCCGCTGGCCGAGACCGCGATCAGACAGTCGCCCTCGCCGATGCCGGCAGCGGCAACCGCTGCCGAGGCGTCGTCGGTGTCGTCCTCCGGTCCGCCGGCCAGTGTCTTGAAGGCATCGTCGCCACCGGCAATCAGGATGGCGATACGGTCGCGCTGAATGCCGAAGGTACCCGGCAGCTCCAGCGCATCGGCCAGCGCCATCAGGCCCGAGCTGCCGGCTGCCGCGTAAGCGAGCTTGCCGCCGTTGTTCAGCCGGCTGGCTATGATTTCGGCTGCTTTGGCGATGGCAGAAATGGCGCCGTGCACCGCCTTGGCGGCCTCGATCTGCGCATTGGCCAAAGAGGAAAGGATGGCGTCCGGGGCCTGGATGTCCAGCCCCTCGGCATTCTGGTGAAGCGCTTCGGTGCGCGTTTCGGCCATCCGCTTTCCTCCAATCCAGAAAACCATACCAAAAAAATACCACTTGTCCACACGCATTAGCGATTTCCCTGCCTCGGAATTGGCTTTCGGGCAAAATACGCAGGTTTTTCAACCGGATGCGGCTTAATCTTTTTGAAACGGAAATTAATCCTTGGCTATTGGTATTTTATTGGTATTATCCGCCCGGAGGAGAAATCGCGTGAATTTCGTGCTTGGCATTGATGGCGGCGGTACCAGCTGCAGGGCGGCCGTTGCAACAGTGGACGGCACCGTCGTCGGCCGCGCCAAGAGTGGTGCGGCCAACATCCGCACCGATCTAACCGGCGCCAGGGCCAACATCGTCGAGGCGGCAAAACAGGCCTTTGTCGCCGCCGGACAAGACCCCGAAATGATCCCGCAGACCCCGGCCATCCTCGGCCTCGCCGGCGCCAATGTCGGCACCTACAGGCAGCAGCTCGAAGCAATCCTGCCGTTCAGCATCAGCCGTGTCGAGACCGACGCCGAGATCGCCCTGGAAGGCGCGGTCGGCTCCGGTGACGGCGCCATGGCCATCCTCGGCACTGGCACCGCCTACATGGCGCGCAAAAACGGCAAGTCGCGCGCCATCGGCGGCTGGGGTTTTCAGGTCGGCGACCAGGGCAGCGGCGCCCGCATCGGCCGCGACCTGCTCGAACAGACGCTGCTCGCCTATGACGGCATCCGCCAGGGATCGCCGCTGACGCAGGCCATGCTCGCCATCTTCCGCGACAATCCCGAGGATTTGGTCGAGTTCACCACCAATGCCAAGCCCGGCGATTTCGGCGGCTTCGCGCCCAAGGTCTTCGACCATGCCGCCAAGGGCGACATCGTCGCCAACTGGATCCTCGACAAGGCGGTCGCCGATGTCGAGGCCGCACTCGGCGTGCTCGATCTCGGCGACGACGATCCGCTGTGCCTGCTTGGCGGGCTGGCGACGCTCTATGCACCACGCCTGTCGGCGCGCTACAGGGCGCTGCTGAAGCCGCCGCTCGACGATGCGCTGGGCGGTGCGGTGCAGATGGCGGTTCGTGTTTTCTCGAGGACTGCGGAGGCGGCACGATGAGCGAAGCCGCCGACCAGATCTTCGCGACCCTGAAACACTCGGCGCAAAGCGGCGCACCGCTCTATCTGCAGCTCAGGAAGAGCATCGAGGACGCGGTCAATCGCGGCCTGATCGGACCGGGCGATGCGCTGCCTTCCGAGCGCGACATCGCCAGCAAGGCGGACATTTCGCGCGTCACGGTGCGCAAGGCGGTGCAGGACCTGGTCAAGGGCGGCATCCTCGTCCAGCGCCACGGCTCCGGCACGTTTGTCGCACCGCGCATGGAACGCGTCGAGCAATCGCTGTCGCGGCTGACATCCTTCACCGAGGACATGGCGCGGCGCGGCATGGCTGTCCGTTCGGCCTGGCTCGATCGCGGCCTCTATGCGCCCTCGCCGGACGAGATGATGGTGCTTGGCCTGTCGTCGAACGAGCTCGTGGCACGCGTAGCGCGCCTGCGCATCGCCAACGATACGCCGTTGGCGATCGAACGCGCCGCACTGTCGGCCAGCGTGCTGCCGGACCCGGCAGGAATTGGGTCGTCGCTGTACGCTGCGCTGGAAACAACCGGCAGTCGACCGGTTCGGGCGGTGCAGCGCATCTCCGCCGCCAATCTCGGCGACGATGACGCGCGCCTGCTCGAAGTGCCGCCAGGCATTGCCGGGCTGCACATCGAGCGTATTTCCTATCTGGCGAGCGGCAAGGTTATCGAATTCACCCGCTCCATCTACAGAGGCGACGCCTATGATTTCGTCGCCGAGCTCCGGCTGAGCGGGCCGGGCGAAGAGGGCCGGCCATGAGCGCGACGACGACCCAAAAGCGGACCACCCATATGCGGCGCGAGATCGAGGAGATCCCGGAGGCCACCGCGCGCCTGCTCGACGGCTCGGCAGCGGTGCTGATCGAGGCCGGGCGCGGCATTCGCGAGCGCGATCCGCAGTTCGTCGTCACCGTGGCGCGCGGCTCCTCCGACCATGCCGCCACCTTCATGAAGTATGCGGTGGAGCTGACCGCCGGCCTCGCCGTCGCTTCGGTCGGCCCATCGATCGCCTCGATCTATGGCGCCAAGCTCAAGCTCGGCGGCTCGGCTTGCCTGGCGATCTCGCAGTCGGGCAAGAGCCCGGACATCGTCGCCATGGCGCAAGCCGCGAGAGCCGGCGGTTCGCTGACGGTCGCCATCACCAACACCGCCGATTCGCCGCTGGCGCGGGCCTCCGATTATGCGATCGACATTCTGGCCGGCCCGGAACGCAGCGTCGCCGCGACGAAGACCTTCGTCAATTCGGCCGTCGCCGGCCTCGCTTTGATGGCGCATAGCACCGGCGACGACAAGTTGCTGGCGGCGCTCGCCCATTTGCCGGAACATTTCCGCAAGGCGATCGCCTGCGACTGGATGGCGCTGGCCAGCGCCCTTGAGACGCCGAAATCGCTATTCATCCTAGGTCGCGGTCCGTCCGCTGCGATCGCCAATGAAGCAGCGCTTAAGTTCAAGGAAACCTGTGCCATGCACGCCGAGGCCTATAGTGCTGCCGAAGTGATGCATGGCCCGCTGGCACTGGTCGGGCCTGATTTCCCGGTGCTGGCGCTCGCCGCCCGCGATGCTTCCGAGCCGTCGGTTGCCGAGGCCGCCGACAGCCTGGCGGCCAAGGGCGCGGCCGTCTTTGTGACCTCGGACAAGGCGAAAAGCGCTCAGCACCTGCCGCATGTCGCCACCGGCCATCCGCTGACCGACCCGCTGGCGCTGATCGTGTCCTTCTATGGCTTCGTCGAGGCCTTTGCCCGCCATCGCGGCCTCGATCCGGACACGCCGCCCAATCTGCGCAAGGTGACGGAAACCATATGAGCGACCGTTTTGCCCTGACTGGGGCCCGGATATTCGACGGCGACGACTGGCACGACGATGCCGCGCTTGTCGTGCGTGACGGCCTCGTCGAAGCCATCGTTGCCGTCGGCGCCGTTCCATCCGGTGTCGAGCGTATCGAAACCGGCGGCGGCATGCTTGCGCCGGGCTTCGTCGACCTGCAGGTTAATGGCGGCGGCGGGGTCATGCTCAACGACCATCCTGATGTCGCCTCGATCGAAACCATCTGCCGGGCGCACGCGCCGTTCGGCACGACCGCGCTGTTGCCGACGCTGATCACCGACACGCCTGAGATCACCGCGGCGGCGGTTGCCGCCGGAGCGGAGGCCGGAAAGCAAAAGGTGCCTGGCTTTTTGGGCCTGCATCTCGAAGGCCCGCATTTGTCGATCGCCCGCAAAGGCGCGCATGATCCGGCGCTGATCCGGCCGATGCTGGATGCCGACCAGGCGATGCTGATTGCGACGCGGAAAACTCTGCCGGTACTGTTGACCACGATCGCGCCGGAATCCGTCGACACCGTACGCGTTTCGGCGCTCGCCGAGGCCGGCATCGTCGTCAGCCTCGGCCATTCCGACACCGGCTATGCCAAGGCGCGCGCGTTCGCCGATGCCGGCGCAACAATGGTCACCCATCTGTTCAACGCGATGAGCCAGATCGGCAATCGTGAGCCGGGGTTGGCGGGTGCCGCCATCGATAAGGACACGTTGTTTGCCGGCATCATCGCCGACGGCATCCATGTCGATCCCGCCACCATGGCCATCGCGCTGCGCGCCAAGCAGGGTCCGGCAAAAATTTTCCTGGTCACCGACGCCATGGCGACGATCGGCACCGATATGACCTCGTTCACGCTGAACGGCCGCACCGTCTACCGCAAGGACGGCAGCCTGCGGCTTGGCGACGGGACGCTGGCCGGCGCCGATCTCGACATGATCTCCGCCGTGCGCTTCGTCCACCGCATTGTCGGACTGGACCTTTCGGAAGCGCTGCGCATGGGTTCGTTCTATCCGGCGCAGGCGATCGGTCAGTCGCACCGGCTCGGGCGGTTCGCCAACGGCACCGCCGCCGATATTGTCGCGCTGTCGGACGAATTGGACGTCAGGGGCGTCTGGATAGAAGGCGACAGGGTGTTCGGAGCCGGCAGCAACTGAGTGCAAACTTTTAACGTCAGCCGGCTTTGGCCGGCGCGTAGAGGTCCTTGTAGGTTTCGCGCAGCAGGTTCTTCTGCACCTTGCCCATCGTGTTGCGCGGCAGTTCGTCGACGAAGATCACCTGCTTCGGGTGCTTGTATTTCGCCAGCCGTCCGGCGATGTCATCGACGATCTCGGCAGCGGTGATGGTCGAGGCCGGCGTCCGCACCACGATCGCGGTGACGCCTTCGCCGAAATCCGGATGGGCAATGCCGATGACAGCGCTTTCGGCGACGCCGGGCAGCGCGTCGATCTCGTTCTCGACCTCCTTCGGATAGATGTTGTAGCCGCCGGAAATGATCAGATCCTTGCCGCGCCCGACGATGTGGACATAGCCGTCGGCGTCGATCAGGCCGAGATCCCCGGTGATGAAGAAGCCGTCATCACGGAATTCCGCCTTGGTCTTTTCCGGCATGCGCCAATAGCCGGAAAAGACATTGGGACCCTTCACCTCGATCATGCCGACCTCGCCCTGCGCAAGTGTTTCGCCGCTCTCGGGGTCGGCGATGCGCAGCGCGACGCCGGGCAGGGGAAAACCGACCGTGCCGGCGCGCCGCTCGCCATCATAGGGGTTCGACGTGTTCATGTTGGTCTCGGTCATGCCGTAGCGCTCGACGATCGAATGGCCGGTGCGCTCGCGCCAGGCCTTGTGCGTCTCGGCCAGCAGCGGCGCCGATCCGGAAACGAACAGGCGGATGTTTTTCGCCGCTTGCCGGTTCAAGCCGTCCTGCTGCAACAGGCGCACATAAAAGGTCGGCACGCCCATCAGCGCCGTGGCCCGCGGCAGCAGCGAGACGATGCGGGCCGGGTCGAACCTGGTTTCGAACAGCATCGAGGCGCCGGCCATCAGGATGACGTTGGTGGCGACAAAGAGGCCATGCGTGTGGAAGATCGGCAGCGCGTGGATCAAGACGTCTGCGGCAGTGAAGCGCCACTGGTCGACCAGAACCCGCGCATTCGAGGCGAGGTTCTCATGGCTGAGCATGGCGCCTTTCGAGCGGCCGGTGGTCCCCGACGTGTACAGGATCGCCGCAAGATCGTCCGGCCCGCGCACCACGTCGCGGAAGTCCGAAGACCGCCGCGAGGCCTGATCCATCAACGAGCCTTCGCCATTGCCGCCAAGCGTGACTGCGATAGCGCCCGATCTCTCCGCCAAGGCGATATCGGCTGCCCGTGCCGGATCGCAGACGACCAGCCGCGGCTCGGCATCGCCGAAGAAGTAGTCGAGCTCGGTCAGCGTGTAGGCGGTGTTGAGCGGCAGGAAGACCGCGCCGGCGCGCAGGCAAGCGAGATAGAGGAAAATGGCCTCGGCGCTCTTCTCGACCTGGACGGCGACGCGGTCGCCGGGTTCGACGCCCAATTGCAGAAGCGCATGTGCCAGTTGCGCGGACTGCGCCAGCATATCGCCATAGGTGATCGAGCGCCGGTCATCCGTCTCCATCAACAGACGCTCGGGCGCCGGCATCCCGGCGCGGAAAGCGTCGAACAAATGGTTGCTCATGCATCCCTCCGAGTCTGGGCAGCCGCCGGAAGCGGTGGTGCGGCCGGTCTCGCCGGTTTCGGCAGCAGGCGGCGCACAGCGGGCGCGGCCGCCACATCGTTCCTGGCGGCGAACAGCTCGTGGTTCTTCTCGATATCGTCGAGCTTGTAGCGATAATTGACCATCAGGCCATGCGCCTGACGTAAGGCGCGGGGCGACAGGTCGCCGAAAAGGTCGATGCGCTCCAGCCGCGCGCCATTGCCGAGATGGAACCGGGCGACCGGATCGATCACCTTGCCGGAGGCGGTGCGGGCTTCGAGGAAATACTGTGCCGCAAGAGGAAGCAGGGCCTGGCCCACGCGGTCGCGCATGGCAGCATCCGCGTGCCAACCCTGGTCGGCGACGAGGTCCAGCACTTCGGCGGCGGAGGGGATGGTTTCGGCCTGCTCGGCCAGCCAGCGGGCAAAGCCCGGCACCGGGGACAGTGTGACGAAATCCGTCAGGCCGGGAAGGTCGCGGCGCAGGTCCTCGACCACCTGCTTGATCAGGAAGTTGCCGAACGAGATGCCGCGCAAGCCCTCCTGGCAGTTGGAGATGGAATAGAACACTGCCGTCGTGGCCTGCCGTGGCTGCACCAGCGGCCGCTCGTCGGCAAGCAGCTCGGCGATTGTCGTCGGCATCGCCCGGGTGAGCGCGACCTCGACGAAGATCAGCGGCTCGTCACCGAGCTGCGGATGAAAGAACGCATAGCAGAGCCGGTCGTCGGGTTCGATCCGGCGGCGCAGATCGTCCCAGGTGTGGATGGCGTGCACCGCCTCGTAGCGGATGATTTTTTCCAGAATGTTGGCTGGCGTCGACCAGTCGATCCGCCGCAGCACCAGAAAGCCGCGGTTGAACCATGACGACAGGAGGTGCGTGAAGTCGGCATCGACGATGGCGAGATCGGGCGATGTGGGCAGCCGGGCAAGCAGGTCCTGGCGCATGCGCACCAGCGTCTCGATGCCGCCGGGCGCCAGGTTCAGGCGGCGCAGAAGCTCCTGTCTTGCCGGTTCGGCGGCATCGTGCAGGGTAAGTGCCGAGCGATCGTCGGGCGCGGCGCGATAGGCATCCACCGCGGCGGCAAGCTTGGCATGATCGGTGCCGAAACGATCGCGCAGCACATGCAGGAAAGCCAGCCTTCCGTCGGCGCCGAGGGTGCGCCAGCGCTCAAGGATTTCCCGGGCATAGGCGACGCCCGATGCCTCGCCCTGGCTGGAAAGCAGACGGGCGCACAGACGCCCCAGGCTGTCGGCCGAGACCGGCTCGTCACCGCGAACGAGGTTAAGCATCATCCGGCCGCGATCGGCGATGGTGTTCAGCAGGTCAGCGAAGAAAGGGCTGCGGTTCATCGATCCGACCGTCGAAGAGGAGCCCTGCGGGAAGGTCCGAAGAGGCATCAGGGTGAGAAAGAGAATATGGATGTAGTTTCTGTTATGCCAATAAAATTGCCCAAAAATGGACAAAGACATTTTTGGCTGGGGGACCGTATGTCACGAGCACAAGCGCACCGGCGTCGGCCAACGAATTCCTGACCGGCTGACGAGACGGCGCGTTTGGTAACGACGCCGACAGCGTCAGCCGGCCGCCCGGTCGGCCGCTGTCCTGATCGCCTCGATGTTCCCCCGATAGGCTTCAACGCTGCCGCCCTTGAAGATGGCTGCACCGGCGACCAGCACGCTGGCGCCGGCGGCGGTGACCAAAGGTGCCGTTTGCGGCGAGATGCCGCCGTCGATCTCGATCCGGATCGGCCGATTGCCGATCAGCGCCTTCACCCGCTTCACCTTGTCGACGACTCCCGGAATGAAGGCTTGGCCGCCAAAACCCGGATTGACGGTCATGATCAGGATCAGATCGAGCCGGTCGAGCACATATTCGACCGCCGATTCCGGCGTCGCCGGATTGAGCGACACGCCGGCCTTCTTGCCGAGGTTCCTGATCGTCTGCAGCGAACGGTCGAGATGCGGCCCGGCCTCGGCATGCACTGTCATGCCGTCGCAGCCGGCTTCGGCGAAAGCACCCAGATAGGGGTCGGCCGGCGCGATCATCAGATGGCAGTCGAAGAAGGCCTTGGTGCGGTTGCGGATCGCCTTGATCACCGGTGGGCCGAAAGTGATGTTGGGCACGAAATGCCCGTCCATGACGTCGAGATGGATCCAGTCGGCGCCGGCCGCCGCCACCGCCTCGACCTCGTCGCCGAGCTTCGAAAAATCCGACGCAAGCACCGATGGCGCGATCAGGGTTTTTTTGCTCATGATCCGGCCTTTCCAGGCGCCCGTGGTTGCGGGCGCATCGTCTGGGTCGACTGCTAGACCATGATCCCGAAAAGGGGAAGCCGGTTGTTCCTGGCGCGATGGCGTCAGATGTCGGCACCAAGACCCCGCCGGCTTGCTCCGGCGGGGTCTTGTGGGTGCGAATGGTTAGTTAAATATGCTGTTGCGCGCCGGATTCTGCTGTCGAGGAATCCGTTGCTTTTGCTCGGCAGGCACGCCACCGGGGGCGGAAAGTCGGGCGGATAGAAAGGCGGCAGGTAACCGCCGCCCGGTATCTGCTCGTAATAGCCGGCACGGCCCTCGCAGGGATGCCAGACCTCGACGTCGCCGACATGAGCTTCAACCTCGGGGTCTTCGAAATAGCCGTCGAAGTCGACGAACCATGAGCCGAAGGGCGGGACGTTGGCCGGCCTGACCAGCGCCGTCGGCGTGATCTGCACGCCGTGCATGGCGAGCGCCCCGCCGCCGGCAAGCTGTTCGGCAAGTGTCGGGGGGCGACGGGAGAAACATCCGGCGTTTCCGCGCAAATCAGGGCAAGGCGCGACGTTCCGGCACGTTTTTCCCTGATCGAATTGTCTGCTTCCTCATAATCACGATACGTCGGCTCTTATGGCGGGTCAACGGAATCAGCGGAAAGCCCAGCGCGTCGAGCCGATCCCGAAAGCGGTGGTCGCACCGAGTTCCCGGAAACCGCGGAGCCTCTGGATTTCCAGTCATGGGCCTTTCCTTTTCAGGGCCGCACCACGCGGCGCATCTGGGTGTCAGTCGCGAACCGACGCGGAAAGGTTCATGGGAGCCATGGCCGGAGAACCCCGGTCGGCCCAAGAAAAGGATGTTGGATGCCTTGCGCAGAATGCTTGCGCGCCGCGCAGGCTGTTCTTATATACGCGCCAAGCCGTTCGGCGCCGGAATGCCGGTTGCCGAAGCGGAATTTCTTGTGAACAGGGGCTTTCGTCGGAACGCCTGTAGGGGTCCTGAGAGCCTGCTTAGCGGAGAGATTAGAAAAATGGCAAAAGTAATCGGTATCGATCTGGGGACCACCAACTCCTGCGTCGCCATCATGGACGGCAAGGAATCGAAGGTCATCGAGAATGCGGAAGGCGCGCGCACGACCCCTTCCATCGTCGCCATCAACAGCGACGGCGAGCGCCTCGTCGGCCAGCCGGCCAAGCGCCAGGCGGTCACCAATCCCGAAAACACCATCTTCGCGGTCAAGCGCCTGATCGGCCGTCGCTATGACGATCCGGTGACGGAAAAGGACAAGAAGCTTGTCCCCTACAAGATCGTCAAGGGCGACAATGGCGACGCCTGGGTCGAGGCCGGCGGCAAGAAGCAGTCGCCCAGCCAGATCTCGGCAATGATCCTGCAGAAGATGAAGGAAACGGCGGAAGCCTATCTCGGCGAGAAGGTCGAGAAGGCGGTCATCACCGTTCCGGCCTATTTCAACGATGCCCAGCGCCAGGCCACCAAGGATGCCGGCAAGATCGCCGGCCTGGAAGTGCTGCGCATCATCAACGAGCCAACTGCGGCCGCACTTGCCTACGGTCTCGACAAGAAGGAAGGCAAGACTATTGCCGTCTATGACCTTGGCGGCGGCACGTTCGACATTTCGGTGCTCGAAATCGGCGACGGCGTCTTCGAGGTGAAGTCGACCAATGGCGACACCTTCCTCGGCGGCGAGGATTTCGACATGCGTCTGGTCGAGTATCTGGCGGCCGAGTTCAAGAAGGAACAGGGGATCGACCTGCGCAGCGACAAGCTCGCCCTTCAGCGCCTCAAGGAAGCGGCCGAAAAGGCCAAGATCGAGCTGTCGTCGACGACGCAGACCGAGATCAACCTGCCCTTCATCACTGCCGATGCCACCGGTCCCAAGCACCTGACGCTGAAGCTGACGCGTGCGAAGTTCGAGAGCCTGGTCGAGGATCTCGTCCAGCGCACGATCGATCCCTGCAAGGCGGCGCTCAAGGATGCCGGCCTCAAGGCCGGCGAAATCGACGAGGTCGTCCTGGTCGGCGGCATGACCCGCATGCCCAAGATCCAGGAGATCGTAAAGCAGTTCTTCGGCAAGGAGCCGCACAAGGGCGTCAATCCGGATGAGGTCGTCGCATTGGGCGCCGCCATCCAGGCCGGCGTGCTGCAGGGCGACGTCAAGGACGTGCTGCTGCTCGACGTGACGCCGCTGTCGCTTGGCATCGAGACGCTGGGTGGCGTGTTCACGCGGCTGATCGAACGCAACACGACGATCCCGACGAAGAAGAGCCAGGTGTTCTCGACGGCCGAGGATTCACAGTCGGCCGTGACCATCCGCGTCTTCCAGGGCGAGCGTGAAATGGCCGCCGACAACAAGGCGCTCGGCCAGTTCGACCTGGTCGGCATTCCGCCGGCGCCGCGTGGCGTGCCGCAGATCGAGGTCACGTTCGATATCGACGCCAACGGCATTGTCAACGTCTCGGCCAAGGACAAGGGCACCGGCAAGGAGCACCAGATCCGCATCCAGGCGTCTGGCGGCCTTTCGGACGCCGACATCGAGAAGATGGTGAAGGACGCCGAAGCCAATGCCGAGGCCGATAAGAAGCGGCGCGCGCTGGTCGAGGCCCGCAACCAGGCCGAGGCGCTGGTGCATTCCTCGGAGAAGTCGCTGAAGGAGTATGGCGAGAAGGTTTCCGAGGCCGACCGCACGGCGATCGCCGATGCGATCGCGGCGCTGAAGACCGCTGCCGAAGGCGACGACGCGGCCGAGATCGAAGCAAAGACCCAGGCGCTCGCCGAAGCCTCGATGAAGCTCGGCCAAGCCATGTACGAAGCTTCGCAGAAGGAAGCCGCGGAGGCTGACGCCAAGGCGGATGCCACCAAGGACAGCGACGTGGTGGATGCCGATTTCGAGGAAATCAACGAGGACGACGACAAGAAGAAGTCGGCCTGAGCGGCCTGACGGCAGATTATCGCAGAAGGCCCGGCGCAAAGCCGGGCTTTTTTGCAACTCTGGCCGAAAAAGTGCGGGCTTGATCGGAAAAATGCGAGCAAGCCCGCGTCGACACTGGCATCCAGGCGCCATCGCACCTAAATCGGAACAGCGTGCCGGCAAACGACGCAACAAGGCTTCAAGACGTTGAATATCCGGACTGCAGGAAAAGATGAAAGCTGATTTCTACGAAACGTTGGGTGTGCAAAAGGGGGCCGACGAGAAGGAGCTCAAGAGCGCTTTCCGCAAGCTCGCCATGCAGTTCCATCCCGATCGCAATCCCGGCGACCATTCCTGCGAGCACAAGTTCAAGGAAATCAACGAAGCCTACGAGACACTGAAGGACCCGCAGAAACGCGCGGCCTACGACCGTTTCGGCCACGCCGCCTTTGAACAGGGCGGCATGAACGGCGGCGCACACGGCTTCGGCGCCGGCGGCTTCGCCGACATCTTCGAGGATATTTTCGGCGACATGATGGGCGGGCGCCAGCGCCGCTCCTCAGGTGGCCGCGAGCGCGGCGCCGACTTGCGCTACAATATGGAAATCACGCTGGAGGAGGCGTTTACCGGCAAGACCGCACAGATTCACGTGCCGGCCTCGATCTCCTGCACGGAATGCTCCGGCAGCGGCGCCAAGCCCGGCACCCAGCCCGTCACCTGCTCGATGTGCAATGGCCACGGCAAGGTACGCGCCACGCAAGGGTTCTTCTCGATCGAGCGCACCTGCCCGCAATGCCAGGGGCGTGGCCAGACCATCAAGGAGCCGTGCCCGAAATGCGCCGGCCAGGGCCGCGTCACCGAGGAGCGCTCGCTGTCGGTCAACATCCCGGCCGGTATCGAGGACGGCACCCGCATTCGCCTTGCCAATGAGGGCGAGGCCGGCCTGCGCGGCGGCCCGTCGGGCGACCTCTATATTTTCCTGGCGGTCAAGCCGCACGAATTCTTCCAGCGCGACGGCGCCGATCTCTACTGCAAGGTGCCGATCTCGATGACAACGGCAGCACTTGGCGGCTCCTTCGAGGTGGCGACGCTGGACGGCACCCAGACGAAAGTGAAAGTGCCTGAAGGCACCCAGAACGGCCGCCAGTTCCGCCTCAAGGGCAAGGGCATGCCGGTGCTGCGCCAGCACAATGTCGGCGACCTCTATATCCAGACCGCGGTCGAGACGCCGCAAAACCTTTCCCGCCGCCAGCGCGAGTTGCTGGAGGAGTTCGAGCAGGTTTCCTCGAAGGATAATTCGCCGCAGTCGAGCGGCTTTTTCGCCCGCATGAAGGACTTTTTCGAAACCTTCGGCGAGCGCTGATGCCTATTCTCGCCAATCCGGTGTAGAGTGCAATCAAGGCGAGGCTTCCCTAGCGTCATCAACATCTTATACCGGCGTCCGCCTTGCCTTGAACCCCGTAGCTGCTAAGTAGCCTCTCGGGGGAGCGTTCAGGAGAACTTGCATGGCACATGGTCCCGGACTGCGAAAGGCGCTGGCGGAAAAGTTCGACGACGAACTGAAGTTCTTCAAGGGCTGGATCGACAAGCCGAAGGCGGTCGGTTCGATCGTGCCGACCAGTTCCACCACGGCTCGCAAGATGGCCTCCGTCGTCAACCCGAACTCGGGCCTGCCGGTGCTCGAAGTCGGGCCTGGCACCGGCGTCATCACCCGAGCCATCCTCGCCCAGGGCGTAAAGCCTGAAAATCTCTACGCAGTCGAATACTCCCCCGATTTCGTGCGCCATCTGCGCCAGCTCTATCCCGGCGTCAACGTCATCGAGGGCGACGCCTTCAATCTCGATGCGACACTCGGCGACAAGAGCGGCCTGACCTTCGACTCGGTCGTCTCCGGCGTGCCATTGCTCAATTTCCCGGTCGCCCAGCGCATCGCCTATGTCGAAAGTCTTCTCGACCGCATCCCGACAGGCCGCCCGATCGTGCAGCTGACCTACGGCCCGCTGTCGCCGATCCCGCCCGGCCGCGGCGACTACACGGTCGAGCACTTCCATTTCGTCATCCGCAACATCCCGCCAACGCAGCTGTGGATTTACCGGCGCGCGGCGCATTGATCGGAATTTGGGATTTGAGACGTGCCTGGCCTATACCTGTCGGCTGACAATGGGGGCCAATGGCAGTGATCCCGAAAATTCTCGTCTTCGCCGGCTCGATTCGCGCTGGCGCCTACAGCGGCAGGACCGCCGATGTGGCGCAGAAGGAACTCGCTCTGCAGGGTGCCGAGGTAACCCGCATCTCGCTTGCTGACTATCCGCTGCCAATTCTCGACGAGGATTTGGAAAAGGAGAAAGGCATTCCTGAAAACGCCATCAAGCTTGCCCGGCAGATCGCCACCCATGACGGGCTGCTGATCGCGACGCCCGAATATAACGGCTCGATCCCGCCGCTGCTCAAGAACGCCATCGATTGGGTGAGCCGCGTGCGAATGGATGGCGGGCGGTCGTTCAGGCCGTTCACCGGCAAGCCCGCCGGCCTTTGTTCGTCTTCCAAAGGACATTTCGCCGGGGTACGCTGCATCAACCATCTGCGCGCCGTGCTGGTGCGCTGCAAGATGGAGGTGGTGACGCCGGAATGCTCGGTGCCGGAGGGCGGCAACGCCTTCGACGAGGACGGAAATTTCAGGGACGAGAGACTGCACAGATCGATGGAGCACCTATGCCGCACGCTGATCGAAACCTCGCGCATGCTGTCGACGCGGATCGAGGCGTGATCCAGGAGCGCGCCAGCACCATGCAAGACAGGCTGATCGTCGGCCTCGACGTGCCGACGCTGAAGGGCGCCGAGAAGGCGGTGCGTGAGCTCGACGGGATCGTCTCCTTCTACAAGATCGGCTACCAGCTCGCCTTCGCCGGTGGCCTCGATTTCGCCCGCGAGCTCGCCAGCGGCGGCACCAGGATCTTCCTCGACATGAAGCTGCTCGACATCGACAACACGGTAGCCAAGGGTGTCGAGGCCATTGCCAGGATGGGCATGACCATGCTGACGCTGCACGCCTATCCGAAGACGATGAAGGCAGCGGTCGAGGCCGCCAGGGGCAGCGATCTTTGCCTGCTTGGCGTCACCGTGCTGACCTCGATGGACGAGCAGGACGTGATCGACGCCGGCTATGAACATGACCCGCATACGCTGGTGCTGAGGCGCTCCGAACAGGCGCTGCATGCCGGCATGGGCGGCATCGTCTGCTCGGCCGAGGAAGCGGAAGCGGTGCGCCGGATCGTCGGGCCCAACATGGCCGTCGTCACGCCGGGAATACGGCCCAAGGGCAGCGACCATGGCGACCAGAAACGCGTGGTGACGCCGGCGCAGGCGATCCGGAACGGCTCCAGCCATCTCGTCGTCGGCCGGCCGATCGTCGGCGCCGCCGACAGGCGAGCGGTCGCGGAAGCGATCCTTGACGAAATGCGCTCGGCCTAACAATTCGGAGAAGAAGCATGCCCAAGGGATACTGGATCGCCCGCGTCGATGTGCGCGATGCGGAAGGCTACAAGGACTATGTCACTGCCGCCAAACCGGCTTTCGATCGCTTCGGCGCCGTTTTCCTGGCACGAGGCGGTGCGCATGAAAAGGCGGAAGGGCCGGGCCGCGACCGCAACGTAATCATCGAGTTTCCGTCATTGGCTGCGGCGCACGATTGCTATCACTCGCCGGAGTATCAACGCGCCGTGACGATCCGGCAGAAAGTAGCCGACGGCGAGATCGTGCTGGTCGAAGGGGTTTAGTTCGACCGCCGTGGCGCGCGTGGTCTCATCGGAAATGCAGGCGAGCATGCACCTGCAGCGATCAAACCGAATGCAGGATGTAAAGCTTGCGCGTTTTCTCGTGTATGGTCCATTCGCCCTGCCAGCCAAGCGGCAGAATAAGCAATTCGCCGGGTCCGACATTTTTGGCCGCGCCCTCGGGACCGTGCAGCGTCACGCGGCCTGAGACGATGTGGCAGATCTCGGAATTCGTGTCGCGGCGCGCGGTGAACCGGCCCTGCGAACATTCCCAGACACCGACTTCGATCTTGCCATCATCCGAAGCCCAGAGGGTGTTGGCTGCTTCCAGCTGATCGCCTTCCACCGAGGTGGGTTTCGGCTGGGGCTCACCGAGGTCGATATGCGCAAGGTGGGCGAAGGTCTTGAAGTCGATCATGCTGTATCTCCTCGAGGTGATGCGGTTCAATGCCCGGTGATGCGGTCTGCCAGGGCCGCTAGCCGCGAAGTGCGCGGCAGCCCCTTTGCTTCCCTCTCGTCGGCAATTCGATAGAGCTGATACATCGAATGGACGCCCAGCCAGCGCAGCGGCTCTGGCTCCCACTTGCGCACGGTTCGATTGACCCAGGGAAGCCGCGTCAGCTCGGTGTCGTTGTCCAGCAGAAGATCCCTCAATGTGCGTCCCGAGAGGTTCGAGGTGGAAACGCCGAGGCCGACATAGCCGCCTGCCCAGCCTATTCCGGTCTGCTTGTCAAAGCCCACTGTCGTGCACCAGTCCCGCGGCACGCCGAGCGTTCCACACCACGCATGGTCGAGCTTGAGCCCCTTGGTCTGCGGCAGAAGCGTCGTCAGGATCTTGTGCAGCTTGTCGATCGTCGCCTGCTGGGTGACGCCTCGAAGGTCGGTTTTCGAGCCGAACCGATAAGGCACCCCGCGTCCGCCCATGGCAATGCGTCCTTCCCGGGTGCGCTGCGCGTAGCAGTAAGTGTGCGCGGCATCGCCGAGCACCTCGTAGCCATCCCAGCCGATTTCGCTCCACAGCTTGTCGGACAACGGCTCGGTGACCACGATGGCGCTGTTGAGCGCCAACCAAAGTCTCTCGTGGCCCGCGATTCCCGCAGTGAAACCCTCGGTCGCCCGCACGATCTTTTCCGCGCGCACCACGCCTCGGCTGGTTGTGACCTTGCCTTTTTCGATCGACAGCACGGTTGTCTGTTCATAGATCGGCACACCGAGGCGCTCCACTGCCTTGGCGAGCCCCTGCACTAGCTTTGCGGGCTGAACCCGCGCAACCTTCTTGATGACGAAGGCGCCGCGCGCGTTGTGCACCGCTATGCGCCGACGCATCTCGGCTGCATCGATATACCCCACACGTTCGTCAGTCAGCTCCCAGGACCTGGCATGGGCATACATCGCCTTGGCGCGCTGCTCCTGCGCCTCGTTGGTTGCGACCAGCAGTTCGTCGGTGCGGCGAATGTCGGCGTCGATGCCTTCGGTTTGCGCGACCGATATGACCTCGTCGACCGTGCCCATCATTGCCGCCTGCATGGCAACGACTCCAGCGCGCGACGATGCCTTCTCATATTTTTCGCGCGACCATGAGAACCCGCCGGACAGCCAGCCGCCATTGCGTCCCGAAGCACCGAAGCCGGCGAACTCCTTCTCGACGATGACAATGTTGAGGTGGGGCGCTGCCTGCTTCAGATAATAGGCGGTCCAAAGGCCGGTATAGCCGGCGCCGACGATGCAGACGTCGGCCATGATATCGCCCTGCAGCGGCGGCCGATAGCCGGGCACGCCGCCGATGTCGGCATACCAGAATGAAACGTCGCCGTTCTTCTTCACGTCCATTGTCGAGATTTTCCCAGATAGGATTCAGGTCAGCGTGAAATCGGCGTTTTCGTCGTCCGCCAACAGCTTCACGTCGCTGCCCGCGAATACGAGATCAACCTCGTCGCCGATGGCGAAGGTCTCGGCGTCCAGCGAAGAGCGCACGATCGCCTTGGAGGTGTCGGCCAGCACGACCTCGTATTTGGAGCCCGATCCGAGGTAGATGGCCTCGCCGATGCGCCCGGGCAGGGTGTTTCGATCCTGTCCGCCCTTCCCCCGTCTGGCGAGGCTCAGCTTCTCCGGCCGCAGCAGCATCACGGGTTTGGCGCCGTCGGCAAGGCGTTTGGCGGCAGCCACTTTCCGCCCTTCTATGTCAATGGCGGTCTCGTTCCCGGAGGTGGAGGCTGCGCCGCGCAGTATCGTCGAGTCGCCGACGAATTTTCCGACGAACAAGGTCTCGGGCTCGTCGTAGAGCTGGCGACCGGTGCCGATCTGCTCGACGCGTCCCTGGTTGAACACGGCGATGCGGTCCGAGAGGACCAGGGCCTCCTCCTGGTCGTGCGTGACATAAACGAAGGTGGTGCCCAATTCGCGGTGGATCCGTTTGATTTCGAGCTGCAGCCATTCACGCAGCTTCTTGTCGAGCGCGCCGAGCGGCTCGTCCATCAGAAGCAGCGGTGGGCCGAATACGATGGCACGCGCCAGTGCGACGCGCTGCTGCTGCCCGCCGGAAAGCTCGCTGGGGAAGCGGTGGCCGAAATCCGCCATCTTCACCATGTCCAGCGCCTTGCGCACCCGGGCCTCGCGATCGGGATTGGCGATGCCGCGCAAGGTCAGCGGATATGCGACGTTCCTGCTGACCGTCATGTGCGGGAACAGCGCGTAGTGCTGGAAGACCACGCCGATGTTGCGTTTATGCGCCGGTACGCCGATGACGCTCCTGCCGCCGACATCAAGCGAACCCGAACTGACCTCGGTGAAGCCGGCGATGACGTTGAGCGTGGTCGTCTTGCCCGAACCGCTGGGCCCAAGCAGCGTCATGAACTCCCCCGGCTTGATGCCTAGCGAGACTTTATCGAGAGCGATGAAGCTGCCATAGTGTTTGCTGACGGATTTGAGATCGATGGCTGCGCCGCGAGTGGATGGTGAGGCCATGTCAACGTCTTCCCTGTCTCGAACCGATCAACAGCCCCGCCCCGATCACCAGCGACGTAGTGATGAAGAGCAGCGTGCCCACCGCCGCAACGGTGGGATCGGCGTCCCGGGTAATGCTCGAGAATATCTGGACCGGCAGTGTCTTCAGATAAGGGCTGGTGATGAACAGCGCGACGATGATCTCGTCGAATGAGGTGACGAACGCAAACAGCAGGCCCGACAGGATGCCCGGCGCGATCAGCGGCAACGTCACCGTCCTGAACGCCGTCAGCCGGGTTGCGCCGAGGCTGGCCGCAGCAGTTTCCAGCCGTTTGTCGAAGACTTCCAGGCTGGCGGAGACGGCGATGATGACGAAAGGAACGGCGAGCATGGTGTGGGCAAGCACGAAGCCGGTCATGGTGCCGACCAACCGCGTATCGAGATAGACCGCATAGATTCCAACGGCGAGCACCACCCCCGGCACGACCATTGGCGTGATCAGCAGCGCGCGCAGCACGCCGCTGACGCGGCTTTTCATGCGATCGAGGCCGAATGCCGCCAGCGTGCCGATGACGGTGGCGAACACCGCCGTGACAACGGCGACCTTGAGCGAACCGATCAGGCTCGCCGACCATTCGGGGTTGGTGAAAAAGTTCTGGTACCACTGCCAGGAAAAGCCGGATGGCGGAAAGGCCAGCGACTTCTTGTCGTTGAACGACATCGGCACGACGACGATTGTCGGTGCGACCAGCCAGACCGCGACGAGCAGGCAGTACAGACCGAGCAGGATTCGACCGGGCTGTTTCATCAGCGTCTCGAGCCCGTCTTGTGCGGTTGCCTCGACAGCGGTGCTGCGAGCGCGAGCAGGACGAAGGTCGCGATCAACAGCACCACACCCATCGCACCGCCGCGGCCCCAGTTTAGCAGGCTGAGCACCTGGTTCTGGATCAGGGTCGAGAGCATGGTCGAACGCGGACCGCCGAGCAGCGCGGGGGTGATGTAGAACCCGAGCGCAAGAATGAACACGATGATGGCGCCTGCGTAGACGCCAGGAAGCGAGAGCGGCAGATAAACCTGGGCAAAGGCGCGCGCCGGGCTCGCGCCAAGGCTCCGTGCCGCCTGCATGAGCCGCAGGTCGATCGTTTTCATCACCGAATAGAGCGGCAGGATCATGAACGGCAGCAGCACCTGCGCCATGCCGATCACCACGCCTGTCTGCGTGCGGATCAGCTTGACCGGACCAAGGCCGACTGCCCGGATGACGGAGTTGATCACGCCGGAATCCTGCAAAAGGATAACCCATGCCAGGGTGCGCACCACACCGCTCACCCAGAACGGCACCAGCACGCACAGGATGAGGACGAGCCGCATCTTGGGTCCGACTGCGGTCATCACATAGGCATAGGGATAGCCGGCAATGAGACATACCAGCGTCACCCAGGCGGAGATCGCGAAGGTGCGCTGAAGTACGGTCAGGTTGACCGGTGTGCCGAAGAACCAGGCATAGTTCTGCCATCCCCATTGCGGCTCGGAAAAGCTGCGCAAGGTAACGATGGCGAGCGGCAGACCCAGGCAGATGACGAGCAGCAGCAGCGCCGGCGCGACGAGCCAGAAAGCCTGTCCACGAAACCAGCGCCGCCGGTCGTCTGCGGCGACAGCCGGAACAGTGTTCCGGCTGTCGATTGCTCTCATTGCCACGGTGGCGGACCTAGTTGCCCGCCATCAACGCGTTCCACTTTTCGTTCGCCACCTCGAAGTTCTCCACCCAGAACTTGATGTTCTGCTGGTAACCGAGCTTCAGCTTGTCCGGCGTGTTGGTCATGAACGCCGCTGTGATCTCGTCCACTTCGGGCTTCGCGTCCTTGTGGATCGGGGTATACGAGGTGGTTTTTGCAAGCGTCTCCTGGGCGCTCTTGCCGACATAGGCGTTGATCAGCGCATGCGCCGCGTCGGGGTCCTTGACGCCCATCGGAATGGTCATCTGGTCCATCACGACCAGCCAGTCCTGCCACGCCGGCGTGTACTTCGCGCCGTTCTTCACCGCAGTCATGGCACGTCCGGTCCACATCGCGATCATGTCGGCTTCGCCGGATTCCGCGAGCTGCTGGGAATCGGCTCCGGTCTTCCAGAAGATCGTGTCCGGACCGAGCGACCTCACCTTCTCGATCGCCTTGTCGATATCGGCAACCGTCATGTTTTCCACCGATCCGCCGGCGGCGAGCAATGCCTGCTCGATCATGCCGCCGGAGAGATCGCCGCTGCCCTCCAGAGCGCGCGAGCCCGGGAACTTCTCGATGTCGAAGAAATCCTTCCAGCTCTTGGGCGGGTTATCCTTGTACTTTTCGGTGTTGTACATCAGCACCACGCCATAGTTCATGGCCGGCACACTGCATTCGCTGATCTGGCCCTCCGGAATGTTAGACGTATCGATCTTCGAGAAGTCCAGCTTCTGGAACAGCTTGCCGCAATAGACGTAGGGCGGGAAATCGCCGGTATCGACAACGTCCCAGGTGACATTGCCGGACTCGACCTGCGCCTGCAGTTTCGAGATTTCGGTTGGCCCGTCGCTGAGCAGCGTCACTCCGGACTTGTCGACGAACTCCTTCAGCGCGGCGATCTGACCATCCTGGTAAATGCCTCCATACGAGACGAAGGTAAGCGTCTTGCCCTTTAGCGAGCCCTCGGCCACCTCGCCCGCCACGGGCTTGCTCTGTGCAAGCGCTGCGGTGGTGATCATCAACAGCCCGAGTGCGGCCACCTGTCCGATCTTGGTCTTCATAGTTTTATCTCCCATTTATGTGCACCCGCATTAGTTCGGTTCGCCCGGCTGCGAGCCTTGTCCGGGCGTGTATCGATTGAGTTCCGCCGCGCCGCTGGTCGGTGGCGCGATGATCCAGAGCACCTGCGCTGGCGTCTTGCCGATGTTTGCAGTGCGATGCGGCGTCGAGGTTGCGTATTCGATGCTGTCGCCCTCGTTCATGACGAAGCGCTCGTCTGCCAGCGTCAGCTCGACTGTTCCCTTCAGAACGACGAACATCTCGTGCTTGCCGCCATGCGTGTAAGCATCGTTGCCGGTCGAACCGCCGACGTCGAAATCCCCCGAATAAACCTCGAACTCATGGATCGGCCGCCGCGACAGCAACGTCTTTCGACAGCCGTGGCTGATCGGCAGCAGTGGGCGGTCGCCTCTGGTGAGCACCTTGTGGAACCCACCTTCGGTCTGCTCGAACAGGTCGTTGATGCCGAGATCCAACGCAGCCGCGATCCGCATCAGGGTGCTGGCGCTGGCGCCGCTCAGATTGCGCTCGAGCTGGCTGATGAAGCTCGCCGTCGTGCCGACCATGTCGGCCAGCTGGCGAAGCGAAATGCGTCGGGCCGTGCGAATGGCCTTGATCCGCCCACCGACATGCTTCGCCTTGTCCGCGTCCGCCGCTGCCAGCGCGGCCACGTCCGGGGATGTCGCAAGGTCGACTTTCACCGCGTGCCTCCTTCACTTAACACCCTATTAAGTGAGGTGCCGGAACGCAAGCGATTTGTCGAGATACGATACGATCCTGGGTCGCCGAGGGCAGCTTCACGCAGGATTTCTGCTCAGGACGCGGCCATTCGGTTAAAACGGCTCGCCGCGGTCTCGGCCATCGCATCGGCGAGGCCCATCTCCCATTGCGTGCGGCAATAGGCGCGGAAATCGAAGCAGGGCAGGCCGGGGCAGACCTCGAATTCGATGAGATGGACGCTGTCGACGGCTTCGACCCGGAAATCGATGGAAAATACATCTCGCAGGCCGAGCCCGGTCATCAGGCTTTGCGCGATCCGTCGGATCTTTGCATCGGCTCGCGGCTGGCTGGCGGCGACCGGCAGCAGCTCGGGCTCGGCGTATGTCCCCGCCTCCCTGGCAGCCTCGCCGGTGTCGCCATAGAGCGCCAGGCTGTCTGCCATGGTCTGGAAATCACCGCCCGAATCGACAAAGGCGACGCCGAGCGCCTCGACGCCGGTGTCCGGCTTCAGGCCGAGATAGCTCGCGCGCACATTGCGCCCGGCTACATAGGGCTGCACGACGACGTCGTCGCGATAGGCGGCGAACACACGCCGGCTAAGGTCCAGCGCATGGCCGAGATCGGCACAGCGCGAGTCCCGCCAGATGCCGATCTTGGCGCCGAGCCGGTTCGGCTTGACAAACCAGCCTGCCGGCGAGGCTGGCGGCTCGACCAGCCAATGACCGTCGCGGGCCAAACCGGATTGCGGCACCGGCAGGCCGAGTGCGCCAAGCACGGCGCCGGAGCGGAACTTGTCCTGGCACAGCGCAAACAGCGCGTCATCGGCACCGATCACCTTCAGGCCATTCAGCCGTGCCAAAGCAGGTGCGGCGCCGCCACGGAAATAGGCGATGCCGTCGGTCAGCGTCCAGACAAGCGTGGACTTTGGGCCCTCGCCGGCGAGAGCGCTCGCGGCATCGTCGAGCGCCACTGCAACAAAGGACAGGCCGCGTGTCAGGCAGGCTGCGGCCAGCGCATCGAACTCAGAGGCGATGTCGGTCGATTGCGCCAGATACGAGGCGATTTCGGCGGCGCGCGCCGCCACGTGGCCATCGGCGACCAGCCGGTCGAAGCAAGCCTTTTCCGGCTCGTAGACAAGGATCAGCTTCGGCTTGCGGCTTGACATGGGATGAACGATTCCCGGGGATGAACGGGTCCTGGCAGCGCGATTGCCTACCATCGCACGGCGAATGTATCAGGCCTTCGCGGAAAACCGACGTCAGCCGGACGCCTGCACGACAGTGCTGGGCGATCTTCTTGTTTGACCATGATCTTTTCCGAACCAAAGGTTCGGGATCATGGTCTAGGCGATCAGCACGCGCGGCTCGAAGCGGCCGTTGACTGGAATGTCGAGCAGAAATGTCATGCCGGCTTGCGGGTCCAGCAGGCGCTGCTTCTCATTCTTGCCCGACCAGGCTGAAGTCACCGCCAGCCGGTCGGCATTCCCGCCGACAAAGGCCGGGCAAGACGGTTGCGTCACCGGCATCGCGACCGAACGGATGAGCTTGCCGTCAGGCCCGTAGGCTTCGATGACGCTGCCGCCCCAGCAGGCGTTCCAAAGAACACCGTCGCGATCGAGCACCGAACCGTCGATATAGCCCTTGGCCTTGCGATGATCGACGAAGATCTTCGGTTCGCCGACCGGCAGGCCGGTCGCTGGATTGCAGGCGACGCGCATCAACAGGCCGGTGCTGGTATCGGTGTAACAGGCGACCGTTCCGTCCTCGGAAAAGCAGATCGAGTTCGACACGGTGATGTCCGAATAGAGCCGACGCAGCTCCCCCTTGAAGAACCAGTAGATCGAGCCGGCGGCCTTTTCCTCGCCCTTGCCCATCGTGCCGACCCAGAAGGCGCCGCAGGGATGGACGCGCGAATCATTCGAGCGCGTCACCGGATTGTCGGCCTCGATCGCCGTGTGCAGCGTCATCTTGCCGGTCGCGACGTCGCGGACATGCAGGCCGGTTTCGGTAGCGATCAATTGTCTGTTGTCATCGATGACGGCGATGGCGCTGGCCATCTGGCCAAGCTCGTGGATTTTGACCGCACCGCCGGAAAGGTGCTTTTCCAGAAGCTGGCCGTTGACGATGTCGAACCAGTAGAGCGTATCAGTGGCGGGGTCATAGCTCGGGCCTTCGCCGAGCTGGCAGACATGGTCGGAAAGAACAGAAACGATGGCTTCGTTCATCGCACTGCTCCAAACGCCGCATCCCAGGCGACAACTGCGGCCTGTGCTCGCGTTGCCACCTCATCCACGTTCATACCGGGCTTGAACAGGCTGGAGCCGAGGCCGAAGACGCCGACGCCAGCAGCTTTGTAGCCGGCAAAGTCCTTTTCCGACACGCCACCGACCGCGCCGACCAGCATATCGGAAGGCAAAACCGCGCGCATCGCCGCGATGCCGGCCGCGCCGAGCACGCTGGCCGGGAAGAATTTCAGCGCCGAGGCGCCGAGCCGGACCGCCTGGAAGGCCTCGGTCGGGGTGAACACGCCGGGCATCGTCACCATGCCGTAATTCATCGCGCGACCCATGACCTCGGCATCGATGTTGGGGCTGACCAGTAGCCGCCCGCCGGCCTTTTGCAACCCGTCGACATCGGCCGCGGTCAGCACAGTCCCGGCGCCGACCAGTGCCGTCGCCGGCAGCGCCTCCGCGATCCTTGCGATCGAGGCGAAGGGTTCCGGCGAATTGAGCGGAACTTCGATCGCTTCGATGCCGGCCTCGAAGATCGCCCGGCCAATGGCCACCGCCTCATCCGGCTTGAGGCCGCGCAAGATGGCGACAAGGCCGCGCTCGAGCTTCGGAAATGGTGCGGTCTCGGTCATGCGGCAACTCCGCTTCCAGCAATCATGCCATTTTCGCGCGCCGCCTCGATCAGGCCCGCACGCACCGCCTCGTCGGCATCGACGGTCCGAACCGCGAGTCCAGCAAGGCCGAGCGCCTCCGTGTACAGCGCGCCGAGCGCGCCGGAAGCGACCAGCACGACCGACCCGCTCTTCCCATAGCGCCGGCTGGCCGAGGCGATCTCGCCGCCGATCAGCAGGCCGGACAGGCAAGCAGCGGCATCGTCGGGCTTCAGGTCCTGAAGCAGGCCAGCGGCGCGGATCGAGAACAGTCTCGACGTGACATCGCCGCCGTCGGCAAGCGCTTGCTCGCACCAGCGCCGGAAAAACGGATTGCCTGGTGCAACCGGCTGGGGCTGCTCGCCCAGCGAATGGCGCAGGATCGAATGCGCCGCCAGCACCGAAAACAGCTCGCCGGTCGGCCACGTGCCGAAACCGGCAACAGCGCCTTCCTCGACCAAAACCCATTTCGAATGGGTCCCGGGCATGCAGACGAGATGACGGCCTTTTGCCGGCATGCCAGCGCCGGCAAGCTGCGTTTCCTCGCCGCGCATGACGTCGGGCGCATCGGCCTGGCGCTGGGCAAGCCCCGGCACGATACGGATGTCGCGGCGCTGGCCGGGGATGCGCGCAGCGCCGGCAAGGATGGCGCCGATCGGCGCCGGCACGGTGACATAGGGCGCCTCCAGCCAGCCCTGGCGCGAGCCGGCCATGCCGCAAATGATGACGGGCATCGCTTCCGGCGCGCCCATCGCCACCAGATGTCCTTCGAGGACGGTCGAAAACCCGGCGGCCTGCGCAGTGATCAGCCCGTCGTCGCCGCGGCGCTCGGCAAGGACGTTTCCGGCCTCATCGATCAGCCAGACCCGGAGACGGGTTGTGCCCCAATCGACGGCGGCAACGGCCGGCACCTTGTTCGGAAATCCTGGGCTCACAGGAAGCCCCCATCGACGATCAACATCTGTGCGGTCAGCATCCGCGAAGCGTCCGACGCCAGGAACAGCACCGTGCCGACAATGTCTTCCGGCTGCATCACCTGCTTGATGCACTGCTTGGCAACGTGGGCGGCGAGCGCCTGTTCGGTGACCCAGAGCTCCTTCTGCCGCTCGGTGATCACCCAGCCGGGTGCGATCGCATTGACGCGAATGCCGTCGGCGCCGAGCTTGCCGGCAAGCCCCTTGGTCAGGCCGACGATGCCGGCCTTGGCGGCGGTATAGGCCGGCATGTCGGGGTGGTTGATCAGAAACGACGTCGACGTGAAGTTGATGATCGAGCCGCCGCCGGCGCGCTTCATGCCCGGCGCTACCGCCTGTGCGGAGAAGAAATGCGGGCGCAGGTTGACCGCCTGGTTGTTGTCCCAGAATTCCACGGTGACATCTTCCACTGCGTGGCGATCATCAAGTGCTGCATTGTTGACCAGCACGGTGACGTCGCCATGCGCTTCGGCCGCCTTGGCGGCTGAAGCCCGCAGCGCCTCGACATCGCGTATGTCTGTCGTGAGATAGAGAGGCCGGCGGCCGAGATCCTTCTCGATGCGGTCGGCCAGCGCAAGGCTCGGGCCATCGGCGATGTCGATGAAGGCGACCTTCGCTCCCTGGCGGGCAAAGCCCTCGGTCAGCGCCGCGCCGATGCCGGAGCCGCCGCCGGTGATCAGCACCGAGGCACCTTGAAGGTCGGCAAAGCGTGCCGATGGCATCATTTTTTTCTCCCTGCGCATGACCCCGGAAATCGGTTTCGATTTTCGGAAAGGATCATGCGCAAAATCAAAGTGCTACAGCGTCCTTTGCGCGTCCAAAAGGACGCGCGGCGCTGTAGGCTCAGTCGGCGCGCATCCTAGCCAGCCCGGTCGGGGGAGCAAGGGAGAAAAACCGATTCCCGAGGCTTATATCAGACAAAAAGACGATCACGCCCCACTACGCGTCCTTGCAGCGGCGGCCAACCCCACGAGGCATCGAGCGCACGCACAGCCTCGCTTTGTCTGCAACTGGCCGACAGACGCCCCGCTTGCAGCAGGCAATCCTCAAAATGTCGCGATTGGCAGATGACCGGCGAGGTTGTAAGGGCAAGCACAGCTGCCCATCCGATCCGCCGGAGATCCGCCATGCCTCTGAAAATCGCCGTCCAGATGGACCACATCTCCACCGTCTCGATTGCCGGCGACACGTCTTTCGCGCTGTCGCTGGAAGCGCAGCGGCGCGGCCACCAGCTGTTCCACTACACGCCCGACCGATTGTCGCTGCGCGGCGGCAAGGTGTTTGCCCGCATCGAGGAAATGCAAGTCCGCGATGAGAAGGGCAACCACTATTCGCTCGGTGAAGAAGTCCGCACCGACCTGTCGGAGATGGACGTCGTCCTGCTCAGGCAGGATCCGCCGTTCGACATGAACTACATCACCACGACGCACATCCTCGAGCGCATCCATCCCAAGACACTGGTGGTCAACGACCCGGCGTGGGTGCGCAACAGCCCGGAAAAGATCTTCGTCACCGAATTTCCCGACCTGATGCCGGAAACGCTGATCACCAAGGACCCGCTGGAGGTCGCCGCCTTCCGCAAGGAGTTCGGCGACATCATCGTCAAGCCGCTCTACGGCAATGGCGGCGCCGGCATCTTCCACCTGCACGAGGCCGACCGCAACCTTGCCTCGCTGCTCGAGATGTTCGGCCAGATGTTCCGCGAGCCCTATATCGTGCAGCGCTACCTGATGGAGGTGCGCAAGGGTGACAAGCGCATCATCCTGATCGACGGCGAGCCGGTCGGCGCCATCAACCGGGTGCCGGCCGAGCATGATTCACGCTCCAACATGCATGTCGGCGGCCGCGCCGAAAAAACCGAACTGACGGCGCGCGAACGCGAGATCTGCGCCCGCATCGGCCCGTCGCTGAAGGAGCGCGGTTTTATCCTCGTCGGCATCGACGTTATCGGCGACTACATGACCGAGATCAACGTGACGTCGCCGACCGGCATTCGCGAGGTGAAACGCTTCGGCGGCGCCGACATCGCCAGCCTGTTCTGGGACGCGGTCGAGGACAAACGCAAGTAGCGGCCATTGCCTGGCGGAACAGCGTTTTCCGACCGATAGCCGATGCAGCGTCATCGGAACGTAGCGTTCCATTGTTCCCGTAATGTTCTTGCCTTCGCCCGAAATCTATGGTTGTCTCTGGTAACGCCGTTCGCGGCATGATCGCATGGGCTTCGGGCGAGCTCATATCCGGGGGCAGAGAAATGGTTGCGCGGGTTCGTACGGTCGCTTTCCAGGGCATCGAGGCCGTGCCGGTCGACGTGCAGGTGATGATCGCACCGGGCAAGGTCAACATGCACATCGTCGGTCTCGGCGACAAGGCGGTGGCCGAGAGCCGGGAGCGGGTGCAGGCGGCGCTGCATGCGTCGGGCCTGTCGATGCCGTCGAAGAAGGTCACGGTCAATCTGGCGCCGGCCGACCTGCCCAAGGAAGGCAGCCATTACGATTTGCCGATCGCGCTCGGCCTGATGGCGGCATTGGGGGCCATTCCGGGCGACATGCTGGCCGGCTATGTCGTGCTTGGCGAGCTGTCGCTCGACGGCACCATCGCCGCGGTGGCCGGCGCGCTGCCGGCGGCGATCGGCGCCAATGCCGAAGGCAAGGGCTTGATCTGTCCTTTCGCCTGCGGGCCGGAAGCGGCGTGGGCCGGCAAGGATTTCGACATTCTGGCGCCGCGCAGCCTGATTGCCATCGCCAATCATTTTCGCGGCACGCAGGTCCTGTCGCGGCCGGAGGCCGGCATCCATGCCTCGGCGCGCGACCTGCCGGATCTGGCCGACATCAAGGGCCAGGAGAGCGCCAAGCGGGCACTCGAAGTGGCGGCGGCCGGCGGGCATAATCTCTTGATGGTCGGACCGCCGGGATCGGGAAAATCGATGCTGGCGCAGCGGCTGCCGTCGATCCTGCCGCCGCTGGCGCCGAGGGAATTGCTCGAAGTCTCGATGATCGCGTCAGTGGCCGGCGAACTCGGCGAAGGCAAGCTGACCGACCGGCGGCCGTTCCGCGCCCCGCACCATTCGGCCTCGATGGCGGCGATGGTCGGCGGCGGCCTACGGGTGCAGCCGGGCGAGGCCTCGCTTGCCCATCACGGCGTGCTGTTCCTCGACGAGTTTCCCGAATTCTCGCCGCAGGCGCTCGACGCGCTGCGCCAGCCGCTGGAGACCGGCGACTGCATGATCGCCCGCGCCAACCATCGCGTCACCTATCCGGCGCGCATCCAGCTGGTCGCGGCGATGAACCCGTGCCGCTGCGGCATGGCCGGCGAGCCGGGCTATCGCTGCCTGCGCGGCGACCGTTGCCGCACCGACTACCAGGCGCGCATTTCCGGCCCGCTGCTCGACCGCATCGATCTCCGGATCGAGGTGCCGGCGGTCTCGGCCAGCGATCTGATCCGGCCGGACCGGGCGGAGAAAAGTGCCGCGGTGGCGCTGCGCGTCGCGCGCGCCCGGACAATCCAGCGCGAACGTTTCGAGCGGCTCGGCGCGACCACTGCCACCACCAACGCGCATTGCTCGCCCTCGGTCATCGAGGAGATCGCGATGCCGGATGCATCAGGCCTGTCGCTGCTCAGGGACGCCAGCGAAAAACTCGGCTTTTCCGCGCGCGCCTACCACCGGGTGCTGAAAGTGGCGCGAACGCTGGCCGATCTCGAGGCCAGCGAGACGGTCGGCCGCATCCATCTGGCCGAGGCGATTTCCTACCGCATGAGCTCGGAGCGAATGGCGCAGGCGGCGTAGAGTGCAATGTTCGGCGCCGGAAAGCTTGCCCGCCGAGCAGCCAGCAAGCCTATACATCGGTTCTGGGCTGCCGGGTCATCTCAAGGAGCTCGACGCGCAGTTGCTGCCTTCGGGAAGAGCGATCGTCGCCAGGTCGGCCAACCAGACGCCGTCGGCCGCCAGCCTGGCGATTTGCGCAGCGCATGTCGCCATCGGTTGCGCGGTGCCGCCGCTCGAAGCGGGTCTGGAACCAGCTGACCCACAATACGCGCGGATCGGCGTCGGTCAGCCTGCGGGCCGGAAGCGGCCCGGGCCGGCAAGGTATTCGACATTCCGGTGCTATGCAGCCTGACCGCAATCGCCAGTCATTTCCGCGGCGGCTACTTAACCGGGATCATGAGATGTGCGTATGGAGTGCCCGCCCACATCACATATGGCCTGGACGTGTCAGGTTTGGGGTCAGCCGGATAGCCCTGCATCATGTCCGTTGCGTTGACGATCATCACGTGCGGTCCAGTCTCCACCCAATTGTTGCCTTCCTCAGGCTTCGTCGCATAAGGATCGGTGTTGCTGCCATCGGTGCCGCCGGACAGCATATACATGAAGCCGACCTTGCCCTTGGGCGGTTCCTTTTTTCCCATCCACGCCACTGCCCATTCCATCGCGTTGGCATCGCCACACATTGGATCTGGGCCAGGCGTGGCCGGGTTGTCCGGCATGCACCAGGAGCCGTTTGTGCCCTCGCGCAGTGTGCGCATTGCACCCTTCTCATCCATGGCGTGGATCGTAGCGCCGCTTCCTACAGCGGGGGGTGCGGCGGATTCAGCGCTCTTGATCATCGCAGCGTCATCGGCGGCTGCGCCTTGAATCGCAAACAAACTGCCCGCCGCCAAAAGGGCAGCGACCGTTAGAAGCCGTTTCATGGCCGTTCTCCGGTTTTGAGTTGATCTTGTGCATGATGTCAGACGCACGGCCTCCCAGAGCCGTTTGTCGGTGATTAAAATCGTAGCAGATCGCATGCACCGGGACACGACGTTTTAGGAATGTCTAATATCTGTCGGGTGAGTCATGCTGAAGTTCTGCTGCATTAATCCGTGCATTTCTCTGTGTTGAACATCCGGCATGTTTTTTCCCGAGATGCTCTGGAGCGGGCTGCGACATGCCTTCGGCCTGAGCAGGGTAGGCGCAAAAATTTCTACCCACCTAAAAACGCCCGGAGTGAGGCCAGCACGTTTGCAACGGCGGCTTGCTATCCAGCTCTTTCCTTCGCCTTCAGCTCCAGCCGCCGTGCGTGCAGGACCGGTTCGGTGTAGCCGTTGGGCTGGACGCGGCCCTTGAAAACGAGGTCGCAGGCGGCGAGGAAGGCGATGGACCTGTCGAAGTCGGGCGCCATCGGCCGGTAGAGCGGATCGCCTGCGTTCTGGCGGTCGACGACGCCAGCCATGCGCTTCATCGTCTCCATCACCTGGTCTGAGGTGCACACGCCATGGTGCAGCCAGTTGGCGATATGCTGCGAGGAGATACGCAGCGTGGCGCGGTCCTCCATCAGGCCAACGTCATTGATGTCAGGCACTTTCGAGCAGCCGACGCCCTGGTCGATCCAACGAACGACATAGCCCAGAATGCCTTGCGCGTTGTTGTCGAGCTCCTTCTGGATTTCTTCTTGAGACCAGTTCGGCCGCGCCGCGACCGGCACCGACAGGATGTCATCGAGCTTTGCCTTCGGCCGGCTCTTCAGCGCCACTTGGACGGCGTGGACATCGACCTGGTGATAATGGGTGGCGTGCAGCGTCGCAGCCGTCGGCGACGGCACCCAGGCGGTGTTGGCGCCGGCCTTGGGGTGGGCGATCTTTTCCGCCAGCATAGCCGCCATCAGATCAGGCATCGCCCACATGCCCTTGCCGATCTGGGCGTGGCCGGCCAGCCCGCATTCCAGCCCGGTATCGACGTTCCAGGCTTCGTAGGCCGAAATCCAGGCGGCCTGCTTCATGTCGCCCTTGCGGATCATTGGGCCGGCTTCCATCGAGGTGTGGATCTCGTCGCCGGTGCGGTCGAGGAAGCCGGTGTTGATGAAGACGACGCGCTCTTTGGCGGCGCGGATCGCCTCCTTGAGGTTGACCGTGGTGCGGCGCTCCTCGTCCATGATGCCCATCTTGATGGTATTTTCCGCCATGCCGAGCAGGGCTTCGACGCGGCCAAAGATCTCGACGGCGAAGGCGACCTCCTCCGGCCCGTGCATCTTCGGCTTCACCACATACATCGAGCCGGCGCGCGAGTTTTGCCGGCGTCCGTTCGGCCCGATATCGTGCAGCGCGATCAGCGCCGTCATCGCCGCATCCATGATGCCTTCCGGCACCTCGTTGCCGTCGCGGTCAAGGATCGCCGGATTGCTCATGAGGTGACCGACATTCCTGACCAGCATCAGCGAGCGGCCGGGCAGCGTCAGCGTGCCGCCGCCGCGCGAGGTGTAGCTGCGATCCGGGTTGAGCTTTCGGGTAAAGGTCTTGCCGCCCTTGGTGATCTCTTCCGCCAAGTCGCCCTTCATCAGGCCGAGCCAGTTGCGGTAGACGATGACCTTGTCCTGCGCATCCACCGCTGCGACCGAATCCTCGCAGTCCTGAATGGTGGTCAGCGCCGATTCCAGCACGACGTCGGCAATGCCGGCCGGATCAGTCTTGCCGATCTGGTTGCTGCGGTCGATTGATATCTCGATATGCAAGCCATTCCTGGTGAGCAGGACGGCTTCGGGATTGGCCGCATCGCCGCGATAGCCGGCAAACTGTTTGGGGTCGGCGAGCGTGGTGGCGCCGGCGCCCCCGCCCAGCCGCAACATGCCGTTGGCAACCGAAAGTCCGTTCACCCCAGCCCATTTGCCTGTCGTCAGCGGCACCGACTCGTCGAGGAAACTTTTCGCCCAGGCGATGACTTTTGCGCCGCGTGCGGGATTAAACCGCCCGCCCTTCTCGGCGCCGCCGGTCTCGGGAATGGCATCGGTGCCGTAGAGCGCATCGTAGAGCGAGCCCCAGCGCGCATTGGCGGCATTCAGCGCGTAGCGCGCATTCATCACCGGGACCACCAATTGCGGCCCGGCGACCACCGAAATCTCCGGGTCGACATTTTCGGTCGCGACGGAGAAGGCCGGCCCTTCCGGCATGAGATAGCCGATCTCCCTCAGGAACCCCTTATAGGCTTCCATGTCGCTGGGCGCGCCATTGTCGCGATACCAGCGGTCGATCTGGTCCTGCAGGGCGTCGCGCTTTTCGAGCAGCGCCCGGTTCTTCGGCGAAAGATCGTGCACGATGGCCGCAAAGCCGGTCCAGAACGCGTTGGCTGCAATGCCGGTGCCCCGCAGCGCCTCGTTCACGACGAAATCATAAAGCTCGCGGGCAATCCGCAATCCGGCGATTTCGACGCGATCGGTCATCAGGGTGTCTCCAAGATGAAGGCTTTGGCCGGGCCTTTGGCATGTCAGGGTAGCACGGTCAATTCAGCTTAGGGTGAAGGGGAGCTATTTTGGTCCACTTCGTCATCTCAGGCAGGAGCGAAAAGACGTCGCGGGGCATAAGCGGCTATGTTCAATCGCATATCGGGTCAATTTTCTCATTCCAGTAAACCCGGCCTTATACATTGCCTGTCAAATGAAGAAGACATTTTGGAGTTGGCCGATGTTGAGATTTGCCTGGCTTACTTTTGTTCTATTCTCTCTTGCATTCGCCGGCGCTGGTCCTGCCGCGGCTGCTGATGCCGAATTCATCGGCACCTGGCAGCAGGTTTACTCGACCGGCGGCAAATGCAGCGATTGCACAGTCGTCATCCACAGCGGCAATCCCGGCCTGCAGGTCGCTGCGAGCAATGGCTGGACCGCCGATCTGAAAGCAGAAACGATCAATGGAGAAGCTGCGTTGATCGGAAAAGGCACTTGGGCGGGGTCAACATCGGCAGGCGCTAAGGCCAGAGGCTTGGCGGCCGCCTTCAAGATTCATCAAAAGCGGCTGATTTTGGTCATGCAGATCGTCGATCCCAATGGCAGCCGCATACGGGTAAACGCAGTTTTCGAGCGACTTGCAACCGCGCCCAAATCCTCCATCTGACATCACACCGCAATCCTTGGCCTGCCGGACGCCACCGCCACCACATGCGCCTCGATGAACATGCGCTGACCCTCGACGGTGGAGACGCGGAATTCGCTGGCGATTTCGATCTCGGCGCTGTCGGTCCCGGCGTCCCTGGCCCGCCCGGCGGCTATCGCCCGCACATCGGTCTCCGCCGCGGCGATCGCCGCCGCCTCGTCGACAAAATCGCGCACGGTTTCGCCTGACGCGACGCGAAACAGCCCCTCCTTGGGCTGGCTGACCCGCGCTTCCGCCGAAACCCTGACCTGGCCGACGACGGCGCCGAGCGCGTTGGCGACGTCGGTATCCTCGGGCACCACGCAGCCATTGCCGACCAGCTCGGCCAGGCCGGCATAGTGCAGCGGCGCCGAGGCGCCGAGGCCGATCACCGGACGGTCGAGCGCGACGCTGAGCCGTGCGATGCCGGGATGCGCGTCGACGGCGCGCTGGACCAGCGCATGGGCAACGGTCGCCGCGCCATCCAACCCGTCCTCGGCAAAGGCGGTTTCGAGGATGTATTCCGCCGACCAGCGCGTCAGCGTCACCAGCACCCGCTCGGAGATCGCCTCCGGCGTCGCGGCGATGAACTGGCCGCGGCCGTCGCGCTTGCGGGTGAACAGTTCGGCGCCGAGCCTCGCGGTGGCGGCATCCCAGTTGGCCTGCTTGCCCAGCACATGGGCGGCGTCCGACGGCGTGAAGCCCGAAATATGCACCAGGCCGCGCGACACCAGCCGGTTCAGGGTGGCGTTCTGGGCGTTCGAGGTGAGCAGCCTGTCGAGGGCGAGCGGCACGCTGCCGATCGCCTCGTACAGCCTCGCTTCCGGAGCGGTGAGGCCGGCGGCGAGCCGCTCCGGCACGCCGGTGCGCACCGCGAAGCGGCCATCCATGCGGCCGGGGTTCGGCGCCCGCAGTTGGCGCTCCAGTTCTGAGGTGACGGCTTCGCCATGCACCATGCCGGCCAGCGCCAGCGGCACCAGGCGGCGCGGCCCGAGCAGGATTTTCGGGCTGAGCACGCCGTCCTCCAGCGCCACTTCGGAATCGCCGCCAAGCCCAAAAGTGCGCATGGCCACCGCCTCGACCATGGTGCGGAAGCCGCCGACGGTGGCCCCTTCCGGATCGAGCCTGGGACGGCCCTTGTCGAGCACGGCGACGTCGGTGGTGGTGCCGCCGATGTCCGATACCACGGCATCGTCGAGGCCGGTCATGTGGCGGGCGCCGACCAGGCTGGCGGCCGGCCCGGACAGGATCGTCTCGATCGGCCGCTGGCGGGCAAAGGCGGCCGAGACCAGGGCGCCATCGCCACGCACCACCATCAGCGGCGCCGCGATGCCACGGTGGCCAAGAAAACCTTCGGTCGCCGCGACCAGCCGGTCGATCATCGAGATCAGCCTGGCGTTGAGCAGCGTCGTCAGCGCCCGGCGCGGGCCGCCGAGCTTGGCCGAAAGCTCGTGGCTGGCGGTGACCGGCAGGCCGGTTTTTTCCCGGATGACGTCGCGAGCGGCGAGCTCATGCGCCGGGTTGCGGGTGGCGAAATAGGCGCAGACGGCAAAGCCAGACACCGTGGCGCCGAGTTCCGGCAGCACCGCCTCCAGCCCGGACAGGTCGAGCTTTGCCGCATTGCCGTGGACATCGTGGCCGCCGGGGCAGAACACCACCGGATCGGTGGCGAGTGCCGCCTTCAGCCCGTCGCGGGCAAGGTCGCCCTCCGAAAAGCCGATCATCACCAGCGCGACGCGGCCGCCCTGGCCTTCGACCAGCGCATTGGTGGCCAGCGTCGTCGACATCGACACCAGTTTTATCGCCGCAGGGTCGGTGCCGGCTTTTTGCAGCACCGCATCGACCGCGCCCGAAATGCCGACCGCCAGATCGTGGCGGGTGGTAAGCGCCTTGGCCTTGGCCAGTACTTTTCCGCTGTTCGGTCCCTGTTGCGGGCCGCCGGCTTCCGACCACAGCACGGCATCGGTATAGGTGCCGCCGGTGTCTATGCCGAGGAACAGGGGTTTGGTCTTGGCGGTCATTGGCGGGTCCGGAGATTTTGCGTTCCCGCCCCTTAGCCGATACGGGCCGGCGGATAAAGGCGGGAGAGGTGGGCCAACAGGCGATGACCGTGGTGACGGCCAATCTCCCCCCAAGTGGGGGAGATGTCCGGCAGGACAGAGGGGGCGCTGTCCCGCCGGCCTCGCCGTGGTTACATCCGCTCCGGCCGTTCATTCAGACGCACGCCCTAGGCCAGCCACAATCACAATATGCTGGCAGACATTGTCGATGTCGCGGATAATCTCGTCATTCCAGAAGCGCAGGACGGTCCAGCCATCCTGTTCCAGACGCAATGTCCTTACCTCGTCGCCGGCGACCGCATCACCTTGCGCATGCTGGAAGCCGTCAACCTCGACGATCAGTTTCTTCTCCGGGCAAGCGAAGTCGACGATATAGCAGGCGATGGGCAATTGTCGGCGGAAGCCAAGCCCCATCAGTCGATGCGCGCGACGTTCGTTCCAGAGCTTCAATTCAGCTGATGTCATGACCTTGCGCATCGATCTGGCATTTGCGCGATGTTTTGGAGGCAGTGGCGTGTGAGGCATTGTGCTTGTGAAATTAGCGCTCCACGGCGCCCCCCTCTGTCCTGCCGGACATCTCCCCCACGAGGGGGAGATTGGCAGTTTCGGCTGCAACGTCAGCCTTACCCCACGAACCCCACCTTCTTATGCGTCCCGTCGCAAAACGGCTTGTTGGCCGAATGGCCGCAGCGGCAGAGGAAGGTGCGTTGGGTGCGATCGACGGTGTGCCCGGTGCCGGTGACGATCTCGACATTGCCCTCGAGCTTGAGCGGGCCGTTGGTGGTCGGGGTTACCGTCAGCGGGCCATTCCTCGCGTCTAGCGCCGGCGTGTCCTTCAGTGGCGGCTCGCCGGTGGCGGAAAAACCTGATTTGGTGTGGCTGCCGTCGCAGAACGGCTTGTTTTCCGAATCGCCGCAGCGGCACAGCGTGGCGCGATAAAAATTCTCGTCGCCGAGCACGATCTCGGCATGCAGCGCCAGCGGGCCGTTTTCCCGAATGCGCACGGTGTTGACCACCGGCGGCCTTTCCTGCGGCCCACCATCCTTTCGGACATAGGTGATGGCGCCCGACGGGCAGCTCTCGGCAATTGCGACGATCTTCTCGACGCTGGCCGCCTCGGGGTGGATCCACTGGCCGGGTGCGTTGGGCACGAAGACACGCGGGTCGCCAAGCACGCAGTTGCGCGAATGGATGCAGCGCCGGCCGGAAAAGCCGACGTCGATTTTTTCGCCCTCGACCACTGCCATGCGGTGTCTCCTGTTCGTGTCAGGCTAGGGCAGCCGTGCGGACGGCGTCAAGCCGTGAAGGGTGCCCCCTATCTCCCCTTTTGGGTGGGGAGATAGCCACGTGGAAATTGGTGCAGGCGGCCGAGCGAGTAATCTCCCCCCTTGAGGGGCTGTTGCACAGTTGCGAGCGGAATCTGGCGGCGGCGAGATTGCAGCGGTTGTTCGCTTGTTTG
>NZ_JBSPTO010000036.1:0-47436 GCF_053850215.1 Mesorhizobium sp. f-mel | reverse complement strand
CTCTCAAGGCAGGAAATGGCAGTCGCTCCTTCGCTCAACTGCCTCTCCAAAGAATCCTTTCTCGGCCCAAACTCAACCCCAATATCGCCATATGCGATTCCCCTGCCCTCAAGGGGGAGGGTGGCCCGCAGGGCCGGGAGGGGCTCCTCGGCGACGCACTCCGTCTTTTCAGTCAAAGGTCGAGGCAGTTGAGGTTACCCCACCCGTCCATCCGCCTTCGGCGGCTGTCCACCCTCCCCTCAAGGGGGAGGGGAACGCCCCGCCAGGAACCCCGCCAATGACCGACGCCCCGACCGTTCTTTCCCCCACCGCCGAAGCCCCGGTCGAAGGCCTGCCGTCGGGTTTCGGCGAAGGCATCGCCGGCAAGGCCGCCTTTCTCATCGCCATCGCCTTTTCTATCTTCCAGATCTACATCGCCGCCTATGGCAGCCTTCCGAGCCAGGTGGTGCGCGCCATGCATGTCGGCTTCTTGCTGTTGCTCGGCTTTGCCCTGATCGCCAATCTGCGCGCCACAAGCACACCGGCGAAAGCAGCGTTCTGGACGCTCGGCGTGCTCGGCTTTGCCACCGGCCTCTACAATTGGGTGTTCTATACCGACCTCATCCGCCGCTCCGGCTTCCTCACCACGCCGGACCTGATCATCGGCACGGTGCTGGTCGTGCTGGTTTTCGAGGCGGCGCGGCGGCTGATGGGGCTGCCGCTTGCCCTGATCGCTCTGATCTTTCTCGCCTACGCTTTCTTCGGCAATCACCTGCCGCCGCCCTTCATCCATCGCGGCTATGATTTCGCCCAGCTCATCGACACCTTCGCCTTTGGCACCGAAGGCATATACGGCACGCCGGTCTACGTCTCGGCCGCCTATATCTTCATCTTCGTCGTCTTCGCTGCCTTTCTCGAACGCGCCGGCATGATCGCACTGTTCAACGATTTCGCCCTTGGCCTGGTCGGCTCGTGGCGCGGCGGCCCGGCCCAGGTCTGCGTTCTGTCCTCGGCGTTGATGGGCACCATTTCCGGCTCTGGCGTCGCCAATGTGGTGGCCTCCGGCCAGTTCACCATCCCGCTGATGAAGCGCTTCGGCTTCCGATCGGCTTTCGCCGGCGCCGTCGAGGCAACCTCGTCAATGGGCGGCCAGATCATGCCGCCGGTGATGGGCGCGGTCGCCTTCATCATGGCCGAGACGCTGAACATTCCCTATGCCGAGGTGGTCAAGGCGGCGATCATCCCGGCGCTGCTCTATTTCGGCGCCTGCTTCTGGCAGGTGTACCTGGAAGCCGGCAAGGCCGGCCTACAGGGCATGGCCAAGGCGGACCTGCCCAATCCGTGGGACGCGGTGAGAAGACATTGGCCGCTGGTGCTGCCGCTGGCCGCGCTTATCTATCTGCTGTTTGCCGGCTATACGCCGATCTTCGCCGGCACCATGGGTCTGGCGCTGACCATCGTGCTCATCCTCGGCACGCCGCTGGCGGCGTTGATCGGGCCGCTTGCCTTCCGCATCGTCTTCTGGCTGGCGTTGGGACTTGCCGCCGCCTCTTTCCTGAAATTCGGCGTCAATATCCTCAGTCTTGTGATCGCCGGGCTAATTGTCGCCTGCGTCACCTTCAAGGGCGGTCGCGAGACGCTGCAGATATGCGTAGATTCGCTTGCCGAGGGAGCAAAGAACGCGTTGCCGGTCGGCATCGCCTGCGCCATCGTCGGCGTCGTCATCGGCACTTTGACGCTCACCGGCATCGCCTCGACTTTCATCGGCTGGATCATCTCCATCGGCGAGAACAATCTGTTCCTGTCACTGGTGCTGACCATGCTGACCTGCCTGGTGCTCGGCATGGGCATACCGACGATCCCCAACTACATCATCACCTCGTCGCTGGCCGGACCGGCATTGCTGTCGCTCGGCGTGCCGCTGGTGGTCAGCCATATGTTCGTCTTCTATTTCGGCATCATGGCCGACCTCACACCGCCGGTGGCGCTGGCCGCCTTCGCCGCCGCGCCCATGGCCAAGGAGAGCGGCCTCAAGATCGGCATCCAGGCCACCAAGCTTGCCGTCGCCGGCTTCGTCGTGCCGTTCATGGCGGTCTACACCCCGGCGCTGATGTTGCAGGACCCCGGCCCGATCGCCGCCCAGTTCGGCTATCCCGTCGAGGTCGCCTATGTCGTCGCCAAGGCTTGCGTGGGCATTGCCCTGTGGGGCGCAGCCGCCGTCGGGTTCCTCGCCCGGCGCATGGCCTGGTGGGAACGTCTCGTCGCCTTCGCCGCCGGCGTGCTGCTGGTTGCGGCGCTGCCAGTCACCGACGAAGCCGGCTGGGCGCTCTCTGTCGCCTGGATCGGCTGGCATTGCTGGCGTGCGCGGCAGGCCACCGGCACCGCATGAGCCTCTGTATTCTCGCCGCCGGCAAGACGGTGACGCTCACTGTGGCTGCGTTCACGCTCGCCTGGACGCATTCGGTGGAAAAGACGCGTTGGCAGGAAGACTGGAAAGTGATGCCTTCCGGCTTGCAGATCGCCGAGGCGCGGATCAAGGGCTCAGGTGCCGGCATGGAGCCGCCGGAAGGCTCGGTGCTGCGGGACGGTTGGTGGGCCTATAAACCCAAGATGGCGCCGCAGCGGCGCCTTGTGCTCGCGGCCTCTGGCGCGACGGGTGAAGGCTGGACGCTGTGCACGATTCAGGACTGCCGCGAACTCGCCAGGGCGGCAGGCGACGCGATCTTGCTGGAGCCTTGCGAAGGTTCGAGCCAGCCGCGATAACGGATCATTCCGGCAAAGGGGGGTGCCGATCCGCCCGCGGTATCGTGCAGGATAGAACCCTTGCAGTGGCCGACCTAGCCAATCAGCCGCCCTTTCAACTCGGCGGACGGGATCTCGCAGCTCTCTTTCCTGCCGAACAGCGTGTAACGATCTTCGCAACGCGATCGTAGAGCCAGTCGCGAAGCGGGCGCGGCAGCAGGAGTAAAGATCTCGCCGCCCGCCACGGCCAGCCCAGTTCCGCCATCACGGCAATGAAACTGTCCAGCCGCGTGAAGGCGGCACCGTCGATGAGGGCCAGATTGGTCTCGTAGCTGTCCGTCCGCAGCCCGTATTTTCGGAACAGCGCTTCGCCGAGCGGCGACTGCGCCGTGGCGAAACGGAAGCGGCTTTTGCGGTCGAGCCTGACCACCATGCGCACAAAGCCAGAGCACAGCACGCAGACGCTGTCGAACACGATCAGAGGCTGGCTTGCATCGAAGGCTGGCTTTTCGGGAGGATGGTCTGGCTGGGCGGTCACGCGAGTCCCGGCTGCTTGGTGTCAAACGACACTAAGCTTGCCGGCGGCGAGATCAAAGCCCCTGAATCTCAAAGCTCTAGAATCTCAGAACCTCGGCGTTGTCGCACGCCGCCTGTCGGCGAGCCCAGGACGTTCCGCGCGATAGGTCGTCGCACGGTGATCTGCGGCCGGCCTGCAGATCCGGCTGTCGTGACGGCCTTCCATGGTCGTCATCAGTGCGCGCTGATGCCGAGCGTGTGGCCGCGGCGTGCGCAAGCGGGGCCGGGGCCGCGCATGTAATAGCGCTCCGGCCGGTAGGTCGGCGCGACGAATTCGCGGATGGCGGCAGCGTAGCCGATGAGGTGCGTCAAGAAGTTCATTGTCCCTGTCCCTGTCCCGATTTCGGATGTCCCTTCCGAATTGCGGGGATCATAGCGTCGAGGCGTGAATAGTCGGTGAACACGATGTTAATCTTTGGTCAAAAAGGCCTTGGTTCGTGGCTGGAATGCGGCTGATTCGGGGTCTTTCCATGCAGTTCGTCGGCATTCCGGCTAGTGTGACTTTTGCATCACATATGTTTCGTTTGGATGTCGCTGCGGCGCGCTTGTGTTTCAACTTTGGCCGGCGCCACGAAATTTCCGTGCGTGCTCGGGGAAAGCCAGGAACCCGTCCGATAGCCGCACGTTGACCCTAAAAGCCGGGACCAACCCGGCCCAGCAGGCAGCGGCTTCCGTGCGGAACCGCCGCCAGGACCCCGCACCACAAGAACAATGGAAAGGCAAAGCCATGGGTTTCTTTTCGAAAGACATCAAGACGCTGGACGACCTCTTCGTCCACACGCTTCGCGACATCTATTACGCCGAAAAACAGATCGAGAAGTCGCTGCCGAAGATGATCGACAAGGCGACCGATCCGCAGCTGAAAGCCGGCCTGGAGAAGCACCTCGGCCAGACCAAAGGCCATATCGAGCGGGTCGAGAAGGTGTTCGAACTGCATGGCGTGAAGGCCAAGACGGTCAACTGTCCGGCTATCGACGGCATTCTCGAGGAAGCCGATGAAGTCAGCGGCGACATCGACGACAAGGACGTTCTCGACGCCGCCCTGATCGCATCCGCGCAAGCGGTCGAGCACTACGAGATAACCCGTTACGGCACCCTGATCGCCTGGGCCAAGCAGCTTGGCCGCACCGACTGTGCCAATGTCCTGGCCAACAACATCAAGGAAGAGCAGGCGACCGACCGCAAGCTTACCGAGATTGCGGAAGCCAAGGTCAACCTTCAGGCCGCGGAATAGCACTCGCGATCGAGGCAAGGCCGGACAACGCGGCTTTGCCTCACTTTCCGTACCTGGACGTCGACCGTATAATGCGCCACGCCTCGTTCCAGATTGCGCGAGGACAAACCGGCGGAGGAAGTCGTGCAGGAAAAGCCGAAGGCACCCGCAGGCAAGGCCGACACCAAGGCAAAGCCTGCCGGGGGCAAGGGCGAGAGCTCTGTCAAATCCGCCGGGAGGGCAAAAACCGTCGTAAAACTTTCTCATCCCGACAAGCTTCTGTGGCCGCAAGAGAAGGTCTCTAAGCAGGGTCTGCTCGATCATTACGCTTTGGTCTGGCCGCGCATGCAACAATACGTCGTCAATCGGCCGCTCAGCCTTGTACGGGCGCCGGACGGCGTCGGCGGCCAACGCTTCTTCCAAAAGCATGCGTCCGCAGGCATGCACGAAAAAATCGCCAGGATGAAGGATCCGATGGACGGCGAGGAGATATTGTTCATCCGCGATTTCGATGGTGTCGCTGCCTTAGTCCAGCTCGGCGTGGTCGAGATCCATATCTGGGGCTGCACCATCGACGAACTGGACAAGCCGGACCAGATCATCTTCGATCTCGATCCCGACGAAGGCGTCGACGTGAAAGCGGTGCGCGCGGCGGCGCTCCAAATCCGGGGCCAGCTCGATGAGCTGTCATTGCCGCATTTCGTCAAGACCTCCGGCGGCAAGGGCTATCATGTCGTCGTGCCGCTGAAACCGTCGGCGGATTGGGATGAGGTGAAGGACTTCGCTCACGATTTCGCCAGCGCCCTCGAGCAGGCCGCCCCTGATCGGTATACAGCGACGCTGTCGAAGAAGGCGCGCACCGGCAAGATCTTCGTCGACTATCTGCGCAATGGCCGGGGCTCGACCACGGTGGCACCCTATTCGTCGCGGGCCAAGAAAGGCGCTACGGTCTCGATGCCGGCGACCTGGGCGGAGATCGAGGCCGGGTTGGCGCCGAACGCCTTTCCGGTCGGCGACAAGACGACGCTGAAGCAGTTGGCGAAAGCCGATCCCTGGACGGATTTTTTCAAGCAGGGCAAGCCGCTCAAGGGCGGCTGATCATCTTTCAGCCGAGAAAAACCGTCTCGAAGGCCTGCTTGCCCATCGGCGAAAAGATCACCGCGCGGCTGTCCTTTTCGCGCCGCGCCCATTTTTCCAAAAGGATCTTGTCGAGAATGGCCGCGCCCAGCGTGCCGGCTAGATGCGAGCGCCGCACGCTCCAGTCGAGGCAGGCCCGGCACACGGGTCGCCGCGCCTTGCTCTCGACATCGATGCCGATCTCGGCGAAATGCGCGGCGGCTGACGGCCCAAGCCTGATCTCCTTATCGTCGCGGATGAGGACTTTTTTGCCGACAAGACGATCCAGCATCGCCACTGCCTGTTCTCCGGCGAGGTGGTCGTAGCAAACCCGCGCCGCGCGCATGGCCGCATCACGCGGACCCGGCCGCACCCGTTGCGGCCCGACCGCAGCGGCGACACCGGTGATCGCCTCGATCATGCCCGCCACCTGCGGCCCGGCGAGGCCGTAGTAGCGATGCCGCCCCTGGCTTGCCAGCGTCAGCAGCCCGCCCTCCATCAGTTTCGACAGATGCGAGCTGGCAGTCGGCAGCGAAACGCCGGCCTCGAGCGCCAGTTCGCTCGCCGTCAGTGCCGTGCCGCCCATCAGCGCGGTCAGCATGTTTGCTCGCGCCGGATCGCCGACCAGGCTGGCGATGCGGGCTATATCTGGTCCTTCACGCATAGTTCGTTCCTTATCGAAGCATTGTCGTCAGATAACCACTATCCTCGGCTGAGATCAAGGAGACAACGATGACCGCAAGAACCGTTCCCCACACCGTGCTTGTCAGGCGCTTCGGCCGTCGGCCGTTTCCGTTCATTATCTTGCGCAGGTTGCATCTGCGGCTCCTGGCGCGGTGGTACGACCGCCATCTGCAGCGCCTCGACCTCGCCGAGATTGACGAGCACCTTTTGCGCGATGTTGGCCTGACGCCAGAAGACGTTCGCCGCGAATGCGCGAAGTGCTTCTGGCAAGCGTGACCACCAGAGAAATTGCCTAGCACATCGGTCCGCCGAACGTTTCGACCCCACTCGAACTGTCGCTACAACAAACAAATCCAGCAAGGAGACAAAAGATGACCATCACCTGCTTCATCCGTTACGAGATCGACCCGTTCGGCAAGGCGGCATTCGAGGAATATGCCCGCAACTGGGGCGAGGCCATCCCGCGCTGCGGCGCCGATCTGATCGGCTATTTTGCGCCGCATGAGGGCTCGGCCACCACCGCCTACGCCGCTTACAATATCGACAGCCTGGCGGCTTACGAAGCCTACCGCATCAGGCTCGCCGCCGATCCGGTCGGCCGGGCGAATTACCAATTCGCCCGGCGTGAAAGATTCATCCTGAAGGAGGATCGGACGTTTCTGAAACTCGCGTCCGGGCCGCACGCACCGAAGCATGATCCCCAGAAGTTGCAGACTTTTCAGACCGAGATCATGCCTGAAGGAAAGGTGAAACTATGATCGCCGTCATCTTCGAAGTCGAGCCGGCAGCGGGCAAGCGCGACGCCTATCTCGGCCTCGCAGCCGACCTGCGTCCGCTGCTCGACGGCATAGACGGGTTTCTCACCATCGAGCGCTTTCAGAGCCTCACCGACCCGAACCGCATCCTGTCGCTGTCGTTCTGGCGCGACGAGGAGGCGGTCAAGGCCTGGCGCAACACGGAGGAACATAGGCAGGCGCAGAAGGCCGGCCGTGGCGGCATCTTTGCCGGCTATCGTCTGCGCATCGCCCATGTCGTGCGCGACTACGGCCTGACCGAACGCGCCGAGGCGCCTGAGGACAGCCGGGCGGTGAATGGGTAGCGCTCTCTAGGCATTCCCGATCAGCACTCCAGCCGCAAACACCAGCGCGCCGCCCAGCACCACCTGGAAGGCGGCGCGCCAGAATGGCGTCTGCATGTAACGGTTCTGCACAAAGGCGATCGCCCACAGCTCGAAGAACACCACCACGACCGCGAGAATTGTCGCGGTCCAGAAATACGGAATGAGGTAGGGCAAGGCGTGACCGAGACCGCCCAGCGCCGTCATGACGCCTGTGGTGATGCCGCGTTTAACCGGCGAGCCGCGCCCCGACAGCCGTCCGTCGTCGGAGGCGACCTCGGTGAAGCCCATCGAGATGCCGGCGCCGATCGAGGCGGCAAGCCCGACCAGGAAGGTCTGGAACGTGTCGTGCGTGGCGAAGGCGGCGGCGAAGATCGGCGCCAGCGTCGACACCGATCCGTCCATCAGCCCGGCCAGTCCCGGCTGTACATAGGTCAGGATGAACTGGCGCTGCTCGGCCGCGGCTTCCTCATCCTTCACCGCACCCGGCACATGCTTTTTCTCCAGCCGCTGCGCCAACGTCTCGTGGCCCTGTTCGGCGACCGCCAGATCGTCGAGCAGCTTTCGCGTCGAGGCATCGCTGGTGCGTTTCGCCGCCTCGACATAAAACAGATAGGCTTGCCGCTCCATCGTTTCAGCCTGTTGGCGCACATGCTCGATGCCCAGCGGCCTGACCAGCCAGTCGGGCCTGCGCTCGTAATAGCCCTTCACATGCTCGCGCCGGATCAGCGGAATGCGTTCGCCGAAACGTTCGCGGTGAAGCTCGATTAGCGAGTCGCGATGGCCGTCCTCTTCCTCGGCCATCTCCTCGAACACTTTGGCCGAATGCGGAAAGCTACCCGCCAGCCCGTCGGCATAGGCGCGGTAGATGCGCCCGTCATCCTCCTCGGAAGAGATGGCGAGCGCCAGGATCTCTTGCTCCGAGAGCGACTCGAAAGGACGGCGGCCAAAACCGAAAACACGAGAAAGCATGAGAAATTCACCCCAGTTTAGAATAATTCTAAACTAGGGTTTGGTGCGCTCTTGGTCAATCGCGCCCGTCGGCCGGACGTTCAAAATTAGCGACTCCGGGATTCTTCCGCCACCTCTTCTTCATTGGCGAATGTTCACCTATATAGCCGAACTTAAGCCAAGAGAAAGGAAACCGTAAATGCCGGCAAAATTGCCCACCCATGCATTTGACCCGAAACCCGTTCTCGACCTCATCGCCAGCATCGAGGGGGACCTGCAGCGCCTTAAAGGCTTGGTCGAGCAGCAGGTCCAAAAATTCGATCCGGCCAATCCGCACAACAAAGCGCCCGACGGCAAGCTGACAGAGGAGGGCGTCGAGTGCTGCTACCGCATGTTCGACGAGGGCAAATCGCGCTATTCGGTTGCCCAGCAGATGAAGATCTCCTTCGCCGCCGCCACCCATCGCTTTAACACTTGGCGCAAGATGGGCGGCGCCAAACGGAAAAGGACGCTTTTGGGGTGAGAACCCGGTTCGTCGCAGGCGAATTGAAAAGGTCCAGGGGACCTTTCAAAGGATTCGAACCCAGGGAGCTGCCGCCGGCAGCGGCCTCCGGCTGAGGCAATCAGCTACCAGACCGGGGCAATTGACAGCCATTCGTCAATTGAAGAACGCCCGAAGCCAGAGCGGAGGGCCGGAGCGGCCAGTTCGCCGCAGGCCCGGGCCCCATGGCGGTCGCCATATTTTGGAGCCTCCCAAGCAGTCCATGCAGGCGCGACGGCGTGGTGGCGCTGGTGATGCGCGGGCTGACTCGACGCGTTATCGGTTCAGACCTCGAGTTCGAGCGGCGAGGCTTTGAGGGATTTGAGCTTCAGCCTGCCGGGGTTGTGCTGTTTGGCCTCGGCGAGGAGAGCCTCGACCGCCTTCATATGAGCGATGTTCTTGCCGAGCTCGGTGGAGCGCGTGCCCTTCTTCGCAATGTAGGCGGCCTGCTGCTTGTCGAGATAGTGGGTGCTGCAGTTGAGCCATATGGTGAAGGGCTGGCCGGCTTCCGCGTTCGGGGAGAGCTTGTCGGCAACGCCCAGCCGGGAATCGAGCAGCACCTCGAGGACACGCAGGTCGGGGTTTTTGTCCTTGCCGTTGGCGCAGATCAGGTAGTGATCGGCGGTGATGCGCCTGGCGAAGGCGCGGTGCAGATTGTGCTCGGAACCGTGGTGCTGGAGCTTCAGCACGTCGACATGCAGCCCGGCGCCATCGGCGAGGCGGCCGTGATGGGTGAGGCCGGCGAGGATATCGTCGGCATGGCCATCGCCGGTCATGATGACGCGGGTGACACCGCCGCTAGCCTTCGGCTCCTCGAGCAGCAGCATGAGCGAGGCGAGGTTGGGCTCGGTGACGTCCTTGCGGTGGCCCAGTTCGTCGTCGATGGACACGCCGAAGCCGGGCGGGATCGGACCGTCGTTTTCTTCCAGCCACTCCTCGAGGTCCTGCAGCGAGCCCGCCTTCTTAGGGTTGTTGAGCCAGTTCTTCCAGTATTTGCGGAGGACTTCGAGATCCTTTTCGAACGGGCCGATGACGCGGATGGCGAGGGAGCTGTTGGCCGCGAGGCTGATCACCTCGTGGCCGCGGACCATGGCGAGGAGCTTGCCGAACTCGCCATTAAGAGGGATGTTCAACTGGTCGGCGGCGATGCGGCGGGACACCTTGATCGCCTCGGGGATCGAGTTGGCGATGCTGCGGAAGGCGTCGGCGAGCCGAAGCAGTGACGGGTTGGCCGAACTGGACAGCGTGTTAGCGCGGGCGGCGAGGACAGTGCCGATCGCCTCGGACTCATCCACCATGAGCTTGAAGGCGTTGTGCCAGATACGCTTGACCTTGGGCGGTCTCCTGAACGGTGGCTTGCCGGAGGACTGGCCGTTGGCGTGCTTGTGGTCGAAAACGCGCCATTGCACTGTGTCCTCGAGCAGCTGCAGCACGCCGGCGATGTGATCCTGATCGACGTGCGAGACATAGACGAGGTCTAGTTGCTTGCCGGTGTCCTCGGCCCATTTGCCGAGATAGCCGCGCACCTCGGAGGCATAGGAGCCGGGCATACCGCCATCGGCGAGGATGGTGACGGCACCGGCCTCGATCAGCAGGCAATCGCCCTTGTCGGAGGGGAGCAGGGTGATTTTCATTATGCGGCCTCGGGCGGCGGGCGCCGGGTTGCAGGCCTGGCGGCACGGCGACTGGCAGGACGGCCCGGCGGGGCCGCGGCGGTGACGGTGGGAGCGGTAGCCGGCGGCGTGGTTTTCTTCAGCTCGGTACGGGTAAGCGCGTGGGAGGCTTCGGCGACGCAGGCGGCAGGAGAGATGACACCGAAGCCGAGGTCGTTCGTCCACTGATAGGTGGCGCCGGGGAGGGGCCGGGCGGTGGCCTTAATGATGCCGAGGATCTGGGCAGCGGTGAGCGTCGGCTCGGCCGCCAGCATCAGGCCGATGACGCCGGCCACATAGGGGCTCGCCATGCTGGTGCCGGTCATTTCGATCCACGGGTCATCCGGACCGCCGAAGCCGTTGGCCGCGACGATGCCGGTGCCGGGCGCAGTGATGTCGGGCTTCAGCCGGCCGTCACGGGTCGGACCCTGGCTCGAGGTGATGTGAGCGCGGCGCTTCAGTTCATCGAGATTGGCGACGGAGACGATGCGTTGGCCGCAGGCGAGGGCGCTGACCGAGGAGGTGTCGACATGCGAGGCCTCGGTGAAGAACGACGGCCAGAAGTAGCTGCCGTCGCCCAAGTCGGCCGGGTCGTCGCGCTCGATCCAAGCGTGGAAGGCGCCGTCGCGGATGACGAGGCCGTGCAGCCGGACCTGCCAGACGCCGGCGGGGATGCCGATGATCAGGTTGCTGCCGAAGAACGGCGTCAGGTAAGTGGCGATGTAGTTGGCGCCGTTGGTCGGGTGAAACTCACCGGGCTGGATCGGGCCAATCCAGTCGCCATCAGGCGGGCGGATGCTGATGGCGAGGCGATCCTGCGGCTCGTACCAGATCTCGAGCTCGTTCTCCGATGCATCCTTGATCTTGTCGCCGACGACCTGCCACTCGAGGATGTGGTCGAGGCCCTGGGCATCGATTTTGCCGCTCGCATGAATGCGGCCCATCATGTAGCCGAGATCGTCCGGAGCCTCGGGTCGTTCCTGGCCGGCGTTGCCGGCGGCAATGCAGATCGAACGGCCGGGCTCCGATAGCAACGCGTCGATCCAGCGGTCGAGGATGCTTGAACCGTCATGGGCGTGGCCGTTGGTCCCGAGGCTGATGTTGATCGAGATGGGGCGCTCACCGGCGAGATCGAGCAGGTAGTAGACGGCGTCGAGCAGGCAGGTGGAATCGTAGAACGAGGTGCGCCGGTCGATTTCGTCTTCCGGCCGCGCGATCAGCACCGCGGCGATTTCAGCTGCGCTGCAGAGACCGCTATTGCCGGCGGCGATGGAGGCGACATGGGTGCCGTGCGAGCCCACGACCATCTGCGATTGCGGCTCGAGATCGTGCGGCGAGACTGAATCTTGGCGGCATCCGTCACTGCGGTTTGCATGTCGGCGGCGGAGATCACCCGACCGCGCTTGAGGCCCTTGCGATTGCGGCCGACCTTGGCACCCTGATCCCAGATGCTGACAAACCGCGATTTGCCGCCGACGAGGAAATCGGTATGGGCCCAGTCGAAGCCTTCGACATCGATGATGCCGATCAGCATGCCCTTGCCGTCGCCGAGTTGGGTCGGAGTGACGCCTGGGACCCGGCGGGCTGGAGCGGTGCCGCCGGCGCTGCCCTTGATCGGACGCGGCAGCTTCAGGGCATCGGCCGGTTCGATAAAGATGGTGCCGGCGTCGCGCGCGAGATCGTACACTTCATCGAGGGTCATGCGGCGGGTCGCCATCCCGCGCAAGGTCTGCTGGCCAGCCACCGGTGGCAGTGAATCGCTGGAGCGGACGAAAACGCTGACCTCGACGGCCGCCCGCTGCGCCTGCACGTCGACCCCGTGCTTCTTGGCGGTGCCGCTGACCGGGGCGTCCTCGGGTGCGATAGCGGTAGCGAGCGGTGGAGTGGAGGCCGCAAACTCCTCGCTGGTCACGCGCAGCGCCGGCTGCACTTCAGATTTCGCGGAACTGACGTCCGCGTCACAATTTGCGAACATCCGCAATTTCGGATGCTGGTTCCGCAGCACAACGTTCTGCCAACTGTCACTCATCGCATCCGCCCTGTCGAATATTTCGAGGACGACAGACTCTTCTGAGGCGGAGGATGTCAGTTAATATTGTCACAAGCAACAGAGTGGCGTGTATTTGTCGTTGTAGTTGCAGATCGCGTACAGAACAGCGGGTTACTGGTAGGCGCAGATCAATAACATCCATCATGAACCACCGGTGATGTTCATAATGACGCCGCTGACTGCGCGTGCGCGATTGGGGGTTGGCGAAGGCGGCGGCCTTGGCGAGTTCGGCGTGCGGCCGGGTAGGCACTGGACCCGGGCCTCTTGACGCGCTTCAACCACATTGCGCGCCAAGCACTTCTTGCCCCGCCACAAAACCATGTGCGCCGCCACGATGTTGTCAGAGTGGCCGGCTGCCGATGGGCACGCCCCTTTACTGCCCAAAGGCGAATTGTAACGGTCACATTTTTGCAGTGGTGCGCGGCCTGGTTTTCCGTGCACCATGGGCGATCTCATTCTGCAGGACCTCCCCATGACCACCCCTCCCGGCATCGCCGATATCCGCGCCGCAGCATTGCGATTGTCCGGCTTGATAGTCGAAACGCCGCTGATCGAATCGCCGGAGCTGAACAAGCGCTTCGGTGCCAGGATCCTGTTCAAGCCGGAGACGCTGCAGCGCACCGGCTCTTTCAAGTTCCGCGGCGCCTATAATAAACTGTCGTCGCTGAGCGACGAGGAGCGCAGCCGTGGCGTCGTGGCCTTTTCGTCGGGCAATCACGCGCAAGGCGTCGCCGCGTCGGCGGCGATGTTCGGCGTCAAGGCGGTCATCGCCATGCCCACCGATGCGCCGGCGATGAAGGTCGGCAATGTCAGGAAAATGGGTGCGGAAGTGGTGCCGTTCGATCGTTTCCGCGATGACCGCATGACGGTGGTTCGCCCGTACGTGGAAAGGGGCATGATCCTGGTCCCGCCATTCGACGATCCCGCCATCATCGCCGGCCAGGGCACGATCGGCCTCGAACTGATGGCGCAGGCGAAAGCGCTCGGCGTGAGCCTCGACGCCATTGTCATTCCCTGCGGCGGCGGCGGCCTGAGCAGCGGCATCTCGATTGCGGTCAAGGACGCATCGCCGGCCACCGCCATCTGGGCGGTGGAGCCCGAGCATTTCGACGACACCTGTCGCTCACTGGCCAAAGGTGCCCGGGTTTCGATCGAACCCGGCCACACTTCGATCTGCGACGCGCTCCTCACCACCGAGCCGGGCGCGATCACCTTCGAGATCAACCGCAGGAATCTCGCCGGCGGCATTGCCGTTTCCGACAGTGCCGCGGCACAGGCGATGCGCGACGCCATGGCCCATCTCAAGCTGGTGGTCGAGCCCGGCGGCAGCGTCGGGCTGGCCGCGCTGTCATCGGGCGAGATCGAGCTATCAGGCAAATGCATCGCCGTGGTGCTGTCCGGCGGCAATGTCGATTTCGGCACCTACGCTGAGATCATGGCGGCGGCATAGGGTGGCAAGCGGTTCCGGCTTCGCTCCGATGCCAAGCGTCATAGCGCTCCTGCGCGTCCAGTCGAACCATTCAAGGACTGACATGCAATGAAGCTGTACTTCAGCCGCAATCCCAATCCCCGCCTCGCGGTCGCGGTAGCGCGCTATCTCAACGCGAAGGTCGAGTTTGAATTCGCCTCCCCCTTCGCTCCGGGGCAGGCTGAGCAATTTCGGCCGCTGAATCCAAATCTTTCATTGCCCATACTTGTGGGCTCGGGAAAGAGCCTCTGGGAGGCCGATGCCATAGCCTGCCGGCTTTCACGCGACGCGCATTCGGATCTCTGGCGCACCGGCGACGATGAACCCGAGATGATCCGATGGCTCAGTTGGGGTAAGGAGAACTTCGCGAGAGCTTGCGACGTCGTGCATTTCGAACGCGGGACCAAACAGCGGTTTGGGCTCGGCCCGATTGATCAGCACCGGGTTGAAGAGGGGCTGAGAGACTTCCGCACGGCCGCTGCAACACTTGAGGCCGAGCTTTCCGAGCGAGAATGGCTGGTCGAAAATTCGGTTTCCTATGCCGACTTTCGAATGGCGACGTTTCTGCCCTTTAACGATGTCGCCAGATTGCCGCTCGACGATTATCCTTTTGTCAGCCGCTGGTATCGTCAGTTTGAAGGAATCGACGCCTGGCACAATCCTTTCCAAGGACTGGACGCGCCTGAATTGCCGCCGGTCCCGGGTTAGGCCAGACCCGCATAAATCTCGACCCGAATGATCATGCATCCAAGTGAGCTGAGCTGCTGTTCGCGTTGGAACTCCGCACTCCACCCATCTCGGCCATTTGCGTAGGCTGCTTGAGCTGGACTAGTCCAGCGTGCGGCGGAACCGCACCAGCGCCACGCCGGCAAACAGCGCCACGAACACGACGAGCCAGCCGATTTCGGTTGCGACCGCCGGCAGGTCGGCGCCTTTCAGCATCACCGCGCGGATGATGCGAAGGAAATGCGTCAGCGGCAGAATCTCGCCGAAGATCTGCGCCCAGCCAGGCATGCCGCGATAGGGGAACATGAAGCCCGACAACAGGATCGACGGCAGGAAGAAGAAGAAGGTGAGCTGGAGTGCCTGCATCTGCGTGCGCGCCATCGTCGAGATGGTGTAGCCGAGCAGCACCAGCGCCAGCACGAAGACCAGAACCGCCGATAGCAGCAGTGACAACGACCCGGTGAAGGGAACGCCAAACAGCAGCTTGGCCGCCGCCAGCACCACCACCACTTGAACGGCGCCGACCACCAGATAGGGCAGCACCTTGCCCAGCATGATCTCGAGCGGGCTGGAGGGCATCGCCAGAAGATTCTCCATCGTGCCGCGCTCGGTCTCGCGTGTCAGCGCGATCGAGGTCATCATCACCATCGTCATCTGCAGGATGACGCCGAGCAGGCCGGGCACGATGTTGTATTGCGAAATGCCTTCCGGATTGTAGCGTCGGTGGACAACGACCTCGAGCTGGCCTCGGGCGGTCTCGGCGGCCGTTTCCTGCATGCCGCGCGCCCGGAGCAGCGCCTGGTTGGCCACGGTGCCGAGCGTCGAGATGGCGCCGCTGGCGACTGCCGGGTCGGTCGCATCAGCCTCGATCAGGATTTGCGGCTGGTCGCCGCGCTCGACTCGCCGGGCAAAATCGGCGGGAATGGTGACGACGAAGGCGACGTCGCCACGCGCCATCAGGAATTCGGCCTCGGCGGCACTTTGCACGACATGGTCGAACCTGTAATAGCCGGTGGTCTGCAGCGCCGAGACCATGGCCCGCGTGTAGGGATCGCTGCTCATCGCCACCAAGGCTGCCGGCAGGCTCTTCGGATCGTTGTTGATGGCATAGCCAAACAGCACGAGCTGCATCAGCGGCACGCCCAGCATCATGGCGAAGGTGATGCGGTCGCGCCGCATCTGGATGAACTCCTTGATCAGCAGCGCGCCGAGCCTGGCGAGGGAAAAGACGCTGTTTATCCGGTTTCTCATCCCATATTGTCCTTCGAGCCGGACATGAACTGGATGAACACATCCTCCAGGCTGGTCTCGCCTGGCGTCACAGTCACGCCCTTGTGCTCTTTCTCGACATCGGCGAGAGCTGCCTTAAGCGCCTTCCTGTCGGAGCCGACGACATGCAGCGTCGCGCCGAACGGCGCTACCTGGTCGACGCCGGGGCGATCGCTGAGTGCGGCAGCAAGCTGGTCAAGCCGCTGGCCGTGCACGACGAAGGTCGTCAGGCCGGCATTCCTGACCACCTCGTCGACCGTGCCGGTGGCCAGCACCCTGCCGTAGGAGATGTAGCTGATGCGGTGGCAGCGCTCGGCCTCGTCCATGTAATGCGTGGAGACCAGAACGGTCAGTCCGCCGCTGGCCAGCCCATGGATCTCGTCCCAGAATTCGCGCCGCGCCTTCGGGTCGACGCCCGCCGTCGGCTCATCGAGCAACAGCAATCTGGGCTTGTGCATGATGCATGCGGCCAGTGCCAGCCGCTGCTTCCAGCCACCGGACAGCGTACCGGCCAACTGGTCCTTGCGCGAGGTGAGGCCAAGATCTTCCAGCGTCCTGCTGACATGCTCGTTAAGCGGCTTCAACCCATAGAGCCGCGCCACGAATTCAAGGTTCTCGGCAATGGTCAGATCCTCGTAGAACGAGAATTTCTGCGTCATATAGCCGACTTCACGCTTGATCCTCAGACTGTCGCTGCGGATGTCGAAGCCGAGCACCGTGCCTTCGCCCTCGTCCGGCGTCAGCAGGCCGCACATGATGCGGATGGTCGTCGTCTTGCCCGAGCCGTTCGGGCCGAGGAAGCCGACGATCTCGCCTTCGGCCACCGTCATCGTCACATGGTCTACGACGGTCTTGTCACCAAAACGCTTGACCAGGCCATGGACATCGATGGCGTTCATTTGCCGACATCCGCCAGATCGACATCGACGATCTGCCCCGGTTGCAGCGCGCTGGAGTCGCCCTCCGGCCGCGCCTCGACCAGATAGACCAGCTTCTGCCGGGTCTCGAGCGAGTAGATCACCGGCGGCGTGAATTCCGGGTCCGGCGACACATAGCTGATGCGCGCCTTCACGTCCGGCCCGCAGCCGTCGCAATGAACATTTAGCAGCGTGCCGACTTTCACCGACGAGAACGCACTTTCCGGCACATAGACGCTGAGCTTCACAGCGCCGTCCGGCAGCATCGAAATGACCGGCGCGGTCGGGCCGGCCGTGTCGCCCGGATTGCGGATCACATCGTTGACGCGGCCGGGCGACGGCGCCGCCAGTACGCGCTTCGACAGCCGCCAGCGCGCTTGCTCCAGCGTCGATTGCGCTTGGCTGACCTGATTCTCGGCCGCCTTGATCGTTTCGGGCCGTGCCGGCAGGCCGCCGACGGCGAGATTGGCTTCCGCCTGGCCGACCTGCGCATTGGCTGTCTCCAGCGTGGCCGAGGCGGTGTCAAAATCGGCCTGCGTGCCGGTGCCGCGTTTGAACAGGTCGCTGGCGCGGGTGTATCTGCGTTTGGCGTCGGCGGCCTGCGCCTTGGCCATGTCGACCTGCGCCTTGAGCACCTCAATCTCTTCCGGCCGCTTGCCGACCTGCAGGTCGGCAAGTTGCGCCTGCGCCTGGGCAAGGGCCGCCTCGGCTTGCGCGACGGCTATTCTTGCATCGGCGCTTTCCAGCGTCACCACCGGCGTGCCCGGCACGACGCGGTCGCCGCGCTTGACCGAAATCGTCTCCACCTGCGCCACCTCGATCGGCGCGAGCAGCACATAGTCGCCCTCGACATAGCCGACGGCGAGTGGTGCCGCTGGTGCGCAGGCGCTGAAAAGCAGAGCGGCGAGCGGTAAAGAGCAGAGGAAACTCATGACCTACGATCCTTCCGGGCGGCCAATATGGCCCCAAGGTTGTCCGTCACCGTCGCCGCAATCTTGACAGCCTCGGCGTTGCCGATCGCGCGCCAGCCCATGCGGCGCATCACCGCCTCGCGACCGATGCGGAAATAGACGACTTGGCCGATCAGCGTGAACACGGTGAGTCGGGTAGCCTCGCTTTCGGCCGGCTCGCCCGTCGCCTGCTCCCAGACCAGGCAGAGCCGGCGATGCGTCGGCTCGAACACGCCGTCGTAGATGCGGTCGAGTGCAGCCGTCGGATGCGAAAGTTCACGCAGGACGAACTGCACGATCTCACCGGCCTCCGGCCTAGCCACGACGAAGGCCACCATCCGCTCCAATGCGGTGAACAATTGTGCCCGCGCCGCTTCGGGGTCGCCCGCCTCTGAATCGCTCGGCGCCCGCAGATTGCCGATCGCCTGGCCGGCAATGGTCTGGATGGTGTCGACGATATAATCGGCCGCTGCCGCGCGAAGCCCTTCCTTGCCGCCGAAATGATAGGCGATCGAGCCGATATTGGCCTTGGCTTCAGCCGCGATCTCTCGCGTCGAGGTACCGTCGAAGCCTTGTCGTCCGAACAGCTTCAGCGCCGCGCGGACAAGTGCCGCGCGCGTCATGTCGGCGGGAGACGTCTCGCGACGTGGAATTTTGGCGTTCGTTAGCTTGGCCATGATCAGCAATTTAATCAATCGAATGATTAAAGTCAACCCTAAGCCGCCTCCACCTTGCCATCTCCAGCCGCAGGCGCTTTAGTGCGAAGCCATGGTCAAGGAAATCGAGCGCAAGTTCCTGGTCTCTGGCAATGAGTGGCGGGATCTGGTCGAAGCGGACATCCGCATTCGCCAGTTCTATCTCGCCGCCACACCGGACCGCTCGGTGCGCGTGCGCGTCAGCAACGGCGCCTCGGCAAAGCTGACGCTCAAATTCGGCAGCAAGGTCCGCGAACGCGACGAATTCGAATATCCGATCCCTCTGGCGGAGGCGGAAGAGATGCAGGCCTTCGCGATCGGACATGTCATCGAGAAGACACGCCACCATGTTAGGCATCGCGGCCATCTCTATGAAGTCGATGTCTTCGGCGGGATGCTTGCGGGGCTGGTGGTTGCCGAGCTCAAGACGCCCGAGGACGTGCCGGACGAAATGCTGCCAGACTGGCTCGGCCGCGAAGTTACCGGCGAGCAGAGGTTCTATAACGCGTCGCTCGCCCTCGGGGGGATTCCGGAGATCGCCGCATGAGTTATCGCATCGATCCGCGCCTGCCGTTGACCGGCGAGGTCAGGCGCATCCTCGCCGAGGAGATCGGCAAGGCGCTGGTCCACCTGGACGCGGCGCATGACAGGCCGGAGCAGGCGCTGCACAAATGCCGCAAGCGGCTGAAGAACGCGCGTGCCTTGCTGCGCCTGGTCCGTTCCGGCGACGAAACGTTCTGCCTGACCGAGAACCAATGCTACCGACAGGTGGCAGCCCTGCTTGCCGGTCCGCGCGAGGCGACCGCGCTGGTTGAAACCATCGACCGGCTGGCAGCAAGCTTTCCCGAACAGAGCGCCGGCGGCGGTCTCGATGCGGTGCGCGAGACGCTCGTCGCGCGTCAGCACGAATTGCATGGCGGTGTCGGCCTCGACGCTGCAATGACTGCCGCGATTGCCGCTTGCGAGGAGGGCATCAGCCGGATCGATATGCTGGCCTTGCCCGACCAGCCCGAACAGGCCGCCGATGTGCTTGCCGAAGGCGCCCGCATCACTCTGCGTCGCGCCAGAAAGGCGCTGGACAAGGCAAGCTCCCGCGGCGGGGCCGACGATTTCCACGATCTGCGCAAGGCAGCAAAGACCCACGGCATGCATCTGTCGTTGCTCGGAAGGCTGTGGCCGATGCCGATCAAGGCCCGGCGCAAGGCGGTCGACGAACTCGGCGAAAGACTGGGCGAACTGCATGATGTGTTCGTCCTGCGTACGCTTCTCGATGCCGACGACCGGCCGCTCGGCTCTCCTCAAGAAACGTGGCTCTTGAGCAAGCTGTTGAAGCGCTCGGAGAAAAGCCTGAAAAAGACCTGTCTCGCCGCGGCAGCCGATCTGTTCGGCGACAGCCCCAGGCGCTCGACAAGGAAACTCGCGCACAAGGCGCGCGACGATCTGGCCGCTGCGTCGCAGGAGGACGCTGCCGCGCCCGGCGGCTGATTGGCGCTATTGCATTTAGCGAATAGCCTCTCACCCGAATTGCCAACCGAATTGCGAAGGGCAATTCGGGACAGTCGGACCGACCTGCCGCCCTTTTTCCGCATCGTCAAGCCGACGCTGGAATACGGGTTCGACCACTGGGCCGTGACGTGGGGCGGCAAGGCCGCCGAATAGCGGGGTTTTGCCTGGCCGCGGCGCCGGCTTAAAGACGCCCGCTCGATGCCTGATTGCTTAAGTGGTGCGTACGACGCGACGGCTTCCCTCCCACAGCGTCCCCCGGGGAGACCGGGTGGATTTCAGTTTTGGGATGGCGCCGCCTTACTCCAGCTCATGCGGCTTTTCGATCGGAGCGCCGGTGCCCCACAAGGCGCGCGCGAGCAAGTTCCGTCTGCCCTTGCGCGAAACAAGGTCGATGTCGCTGACAAGAATCGCGCCGCCCTCGCGCCGCTCCAGGGTGATCTTGCGGCTGTGGTAGGCTTCCAGCTCGGCGCGGTGCGCCACGCTGATGATGGTGACATCAGGCAATTCGTGGATCACCGTCTCCATCATCTTGTCCTGGCTCTTCTCGTCGAGCGCCGACGTCGCTTCGTCCAGCACGATAATATCGGGACTGTGCAAGAGCAGACGTGCGAAGGCGAGCCGCTGCTTTTCGCCGCCCGACAAGATCTGGTCCCAGGGCGCGTCTTCCTCGATCTTGCCCTTCAGATAATCGAGGCCCACCTTGTCGAGGGCGACGTTGATCTCGGCAATCGTCCAGTTGTTGGCGGGGGCGGGATAGGCGACCGCGCGGCGAAGCGTCCCTATCGGGACATAGGGGCGCTGCGGCAACATGAACAGCCGGCTGTCGGCATGGAAATCGACGCTGCCGCCGCCCCACGGCCACAGGCCCGCGACGGCCCGCACCAGCGTGCTCTTGCCTGTGCCGGATTCGCCTGAAACCAGCACCCGCTCGCCCGGCTCGATCTCGACCTCGGTCTCCTTGACCACGCCGGTGCCGTCGTCGAGCGACACGGAGAGATTGTTCAGGCTGAGCATCGCACCGTCTTCGGTTTCGCCGTGCTGGATGCGGCCCAGGGTGTCGCTCTGTTCCGCGCGCTCGAGCCCGTCGAGCGACATCATCAGCGAGGCTATGCGCCGCGCGGAGGCGTTCCAACCGGCAAGACGGGGGTAGTTGTCGACCAGCCATCCGAACGCGCCCTGCACGATGGCGAAGGCGGAGGCAGCCTGCATGACCTGCCCGAGGGTCATGCTGCCTTCGAGAAATTTTGGCGCGCAAAGCAAGATCGGCACGACCGGCGCAAACAGGCTCGATCCCTGCGACACCAGCGCCGTGCGCATGTGCTGGCCTGTAAGCAGCGCCCATTGCCCGAGCACATAGGCGAACGTTTTGTCGATGCCGCTGCGCTCCTCCTCCTCGCCCCCGAGCAATGCGATGCTCTCGCCGTTTTCCCGCACGCGCGTTAGCGTGTAGCGGAACTCGGCTTCCGCCTGATTTTTCTCCTCGGAGAGATGGACGAAATGGCGGCCAATGACCACCATCGAGGTGGAGGTGATGGCGGCATAGATCACCGCGGTGACGACGAGAAAGCCGGGAATGGTGACGCTCGAACCTCCGATCGGCAGGGTCAGCGCGCCGCCGATCGTCCACAGCACCACGATGAAGGTCGAGGCCGACAGAAACGCGTTGAGGACACCGGCGATGAAATCGACGGGCGATTCGGTAGCAATCCGCAGATCCTCCGAGATGCGGGCTTCGGGGTTCGTGTGGTCGCCGGCGACGAGGTTCAGCTGATAATACCGGCCGTTGGCGAGCCAGCGCGCGATGACTGATGTGGTGAGCCACGAACGCCAGCGGCGCTGGATCGTCATGCGAAGATAGACCTGTGCGACGACAAGGCTTCCGCTTCCGAGTACGAGCGGCACGAACACGGCGCTCAGGAAATAAATGGTGCGGGCGTTGCGTTGCTCGATGGCGTCGAAAATCGCGCGATTCCAGACATTGATCCCATACTGGAAACCGACATTGACGCATATCAGGATCAACAGCCCGATCGTGAGCGGCCAGGCGAAACTGTCGCCGCGCCGGCTCCAGTAACCGCGCGCGCTGATCCAGAAACGCCTTAGCAGATATTTCTTGCGCGCCCGCTCGGCCTCTTCGGGGGTCAGCTGTGGATCGGGTTCGACGGCTTCCGGCGGCGGCGCGGCTTCGCCGACGACCTCGGACGCGGCTTCGGCAGTCGATGCCTTCTCTTCGCTCGATTTCTCCTGACGCGGTGTCTGGGCATCGCGCGATCTGGCGCCGTCGACCGATCTCGGTTTGGATTTCGCCTCGGACATACGGTCGACAACGGCCCAAAAATCAAAAGGTTTCATGATGCCCGCTCGATCCAGCAGCCAGCAGCGCCAAGGCTCTCCCGGTGTTCCAATACTCGCACAGTCGCGCCTATGGTCGTTCTCGAATGACAGCCTTTGACCTGTCGAGTGTCGGCCATGGATCAAAGTGACATTCAGCAATGGGATAGCTTGTGCCAACAGGTGGCCACCGGCCGGCAAATCCTGGTTGCTAATCCGTCTCTGATTTGCCCTTCAGTTGCGCCCGCGCATCCCTGATCGAGGCGGCGTATGTCACCAGCGGCCGCTTGACGCCGTGGTTGATCAGCATGCGACGTGTCTGCGGCGAAGCGCCTGATATGATGAAGCGCACGCCGGCGCGCCTGGCCTTGTGCGCGGCGCCCTCGATGACATTGGCCGCCGTCGAATCGAAGAACGGCACCGCCGAGCAGTCGAGGATGAAGTTCCGGCGCTGGTCGGCGATGCGGTCGAGCACCGCACCGACAGTCGAGGCGGCGCCGAAGAAGAAGGCGCCCGAAATCCTGTAAACGACGGTGTCGGCATCGCTAGCCTCGCTGGCATCGTAGGCGCTGGCCTGGTCGGCGACATCCTCCTGCACAAGTGACGGATCGGCCTCGACGGCGATGCTCTTGGCCATGCGGTCGATGAACAGGATCGAGCCCAGGGCGAAACCGACGACGATGCCTTCGGTGAGGTCACGGAAGATGACGATCAGGAAGGTCGCCAGCAGCACCAGCGCGTCGCCACGCGAAGCCCGCAGCAATGTGAGGAAGGCCTGCTTTTCGAACATGTTCCAGCACACCACTGCCAACACGCCGGCCAGTGCCGCCAGCGGGATGTAGCTGGCCAGCGGTGCCGCCACCAGTATCAGAGAAAGCAGGATGGCCGAGTGGATCATGCCCGAAACCGGTCCATGCGCGCCTGCCCGCACATTGGTCGCCGTGCGGGCGATGGTGCCGGTGGTGCAGATGCCGCCGAACAGGGCGGACGCTATGTTGGCAAAGCCCTGCGCCACGAGTTCGCAATTGGAGCGGTGCCGCCTTCCTGTCATGCCGTCGGCGACAACGGCCGACAACAGCGATTCGATCGCGCCGAGCAGCGCAAAGGCTATGGCGTCCGGCAGGACGTCGATCACCCTGGCGAAGCTGATTGGCGGAAAGGCCGGCATTTGCAGGCTGCGCGGGATGCCGCCGAAGCGCGTGCCGATCGTTTCGGCAGGCAGGGAAAACAGCGCTACGACAAGCGAAGCCAGACCTATGGCGATCAGCATGGCTGGCCATTTCGGCCGCCACCGCTTCACCAGGGCAATGGCGAGGATGGTCAGTACGGCCACGAAGGTGGCGGCGAGATTGATCGTGCCGGCCGCCTCGCCGATCGCCATCAGCTTCGGCACCAGCGGTCCAGGTTCCTTGCCGGCGAGCTTCAGCCCGAACAGCTCGACGATCTGGCCGGAGAAGATGATGATCGCGATGCCGGCGGTGAAGCCGACGGTCACCGGATAGGGAATGAACTTGATGTAGGTGCCAAGCCTGAGATAGCCGATGGCGAGCAGGAAGACGCCGGCCATCATCGTCGCCAGCAGCAACCCGTCAACACCGACCCGCGCCACCGTTGCCGCCACCAGCACGATGAAGGCGCCGGCCGGCCCGCCGATCTGGAAGCGGCTGCCGCCGAGCGCCGAGATGAGGAAGCCGCCGATGATGGAGGTGTAGAGCCCGCGCTCCGGCGTCACGCCCGATGCGATCGCGATCGCCATCGACAGCGGCAGCGCCACGATGGCCACGGTCAGCCCAGCGATGGCATCGGCCCTGAAATGCTCTGATGTGTAACCCTCGCGCAGCACCGTCACCAGCTTCGGCGTGAACAATTCCGAGAATGTCGGCCGCGCCGGTTGATGAATTGTCCGCCGGATTTGATCCATGGACTGCCTTCCTCTCCTGATGCATGTCGCCCAAAAGTGCACAGCGGTTTTGGGACAACGACATGCATAAAAACCAAGGAGGCGGCGGAATCGTCGGCAGGACTGTCGGCGGTCGCCGTCGCGACTTTGCGGGCTCAGCCTGGCAGGTTCTTCGGCACGATCGGCTTGAGGCGCACGCCCCTGCCGCCGCGCTCGCTGGCCTGGTTCTCGCCGATCAGTTCCACGCCGGCCTCATCGAGAGCCTGGATGACCTTCATCAGCGTGTCGACCACCCCCCTGACGACGCCGTCGCTCGCTTCCATACGCTGAATGGTGGGAAGCGAAACCCCGGCGCGCTCGGCGAGCGTCTTCTGATCGATGCCGGCCAGCGCCCTCGCGGCGCGCATCTGCGCGGCAGTGATCATCGGCTAAACCCCGTTTGAGTCTGCAGGTCCATGTATAATACCATCATTGTGACGGTTCAAGCATCATGACGCACATGTCGCACATGCACACCAGACCGTTTGCGTCCTGCAGAGCCTGCGCGCCAGCTGGGACAGCAGGCCCCAGCGCCGCAACTTCGAGGAGAATTAGCGCAGTGTCGTACTGAACGGCCGGTTCAGCCGCCGTCGCTCTGCCCGCGCCATCGCTGTAGCGCCCATGCGGCCAGCCAGCACAGCATCGCCCAGGCGAAGCCGGCGCACCAGCCGGCCAGCACGTCGGATGGCCAATGAACGCCGAGATAGACGCGGCTGATGCCGACCAGCAGGGTCGTCAGCACCGCCAGCGACAGCACGTAAATCTTCGTCGTTCGCCCAGGCAGGAAGCGCGACGCCATGCTGCCCAGCGTCAAATATGTCACCGCCGACAGCATCGCATGGCCGCTCGGAAACGAAAGCGATGCCACGTCGGCGAGATGCGAGACCAGATCGGGGCGCGGCCGGTCGATTCCGAGCTTCAGCGTGCTCGACAGGGCCTGCCCGCCCGCCACTGCGACGAGGACGAGAAACGCTGGTCCCGGCCTGTGGATCAGCAGCAGATAGACGATCACGGCGGCCGTGATAAACACGAGCACGCTGGCGCTGCCGAGGCTGGTGATGTCGCGCATCGCCCCTTCCAGCCATAGCGGTCCGATCGGATTGTCGGGCTGGCCCGCTTCACGGAAGGCGAGCAGGATTTCCGTATCGAAGGCGTGCGGCGTGGTGTCTCGCGCCACCTCCATCAGTTCCTCGAACCCCCACAGTCCGCCGGCGATGACCAGTCCGGCCAGCAGCACCGGGAATTCGATCCAGTTGAGCAGCTTGCTTGCGGTATTCTTCATCGGCCCTCGCAGTTACGGCCTTTGCAGATAGGGACCGAGCGTGATCAGCGCCACCGCTGCGACGGCGAGCACGATGCCAGTGGCCTGCAACGCATTGACGCGCTCGCCGAAGAACACCAGTGCCACCACGTTCACCGACACCAGCTGGATCACCGCCGACAGGCTGAACGACACCGACATGCCGAATTCACGGATCAGCCTCAGCATGATCAGATTGCCCGCCGAATACAGCGCCAAAGTCAAAACGATCTTGCCGAAGGTCGGCGCCAGTCCCCATTGCTTGGCCGCCGTCGCTGCTAGCAGGAAGATCACCGTCGAAATGCCGAGCTGCCCCAGTCCCCAGAAACTCACTTTTTGTCCCTCTCGACGCGGTCCTTCCGCGCCTGCCGCTGATCTTGTTTCCGAAGCGCCGGTCGCGGTCAAGCGAGGCTCATCATGGACACGAAATCGGGGCTGGAAATTGGCCGGCAACGTCATCAAACTGTGATCTGCCGGCGATACGCGGTCAGTCAAGCAGCACGCTCAAGCCATCCCAAAGAAAGCCAGAGGCAAGCCCATGACAGAACACCGCTCCCCCGACACGCATTTCCGCACCAGCCTGCTCGAGGAAAACGATGGGCCAGGAACCAATCCCACCGACAACCAGACGATGGGCGAGATCATCGCCGCACGTTTCTCGCGCCGTGGTTTCCTGCAGGGATCGCTCGCGGCAACCGCCATCGCCGCCACCGTCAGCCCGCTGGCGCTGATCCTCGCCGACGATGCCCGCGCAGCCGGCGGCTCGGCCTTCAGCTTCGACGAGGTCGAGGCGGGCGTCGATGACAAGCATCATGTCGCCGCCGGCTACGACGCCGACGTGCTGCTGCGCTGGGGCGATCCGCTGTTCGCCGATTCGCCGGACTTCGATCCGGCAAAACAGTCGGCCCAGGCCCAGGAAAGACAGTTCGGCTACAACAACGACTATGTCGGCTATATCCCGATCGACGGCTCGGCCGAGCATGGTCTGCTGGTGGTCAACCACGAATACACCAATCCGCATCTGATGTTCCCGGGCCTCGTAACCATCGTCGAAGGCGAGGCCAAGCAGGCGCCGCTGAGCAAGGAACAGGTCGATGTCGAGATGGCCGCGCATGGCGGCACCATCGTCGAGATCCGCAAGGTATCAGGCAAATGGCAGGTGGTGCGCGACGGCAAGCTCAACCGCCGCATCACCTCCAACACCGAGATGGCGCTGTCCGGCCCCGCCGCCGGCCACGACCGCGTCAAGACCAGTGCCGATCCGACCGGCACGAAGGTCTTCGGCACCGTCAACAACTGTGCCGGCGGCGTCACGCCCTGGGGCACCTACGTCATGGCCGAGGAAAACATACACGGCTATTTCTCGGGCGAGCTGCAGGAAGGCCACAAGGAAGCCGCCAACTACAAGCGCCTGGGGATTCCCGAAGGCGCCTATGAATGGGCTGCGCATTACGACCGCTTCGACATCGGCAAGGAGCCGAACGAGCCGAATCGCTTCGGCTGGATCGTTGAGGTCGACGTCAACGATCCGACCTCGGTGCCGCGGAAGCGCACTGCCATGGGCCGCTTCAAGCATGAGGGCGCTGAATCGATCGTCGCCAAGGATGGCCGTGTCGTCTTCTATCTCGGCGACGACGAACGCTTCGACTATGTCTACAAATTCGTCACGGCCGGCAAGTTCAACGCCGAGGACCGCGCCGCCAACATGGATCTCCTCGACGACGGCACGCTCTATGTCGCCAAATTCGCCGAGGACGGGTCGATCGAATGGCTGCCCATCGTCTTCGGCCAAGGCCCGCTGACGGCGGAGAACGGCTTTGCCAGCCAGGCCGACGTGCTCATCGAGACGCGCCGTGCCGCCGATCTGCTCGGGGCCACCAAGATGGACCGCCCCGAGGATATCCAGCCGAATCCGGCGACTGGCAAAGTCTACGTCATGTTGACCAACAATTCTAAACGCAAGACGGACCAGGTCGATGCCGCCAACCCACGCGCCGAAAACGCTTTCGGCCACATTATCGAGATCGTCGAGGACGGTGGCGATTTCACTGCTGCCAAGGGCAAATGGGAAGTGCTGTTGAAATGCGGCGATCCCTCGGTAGCCGAAGTCGGCGCCACCTTCTCGACCGCAACCACCGCCAATGGCTGGTTCGGCATGCCGGATAATTGCGCCTTCGATTCAGCCGGCCGGCTTTGGGTCGCCACCGATGGCCAGGGCCCGAAGGCGACCGGCCGCACCGATGGCCTGTGGGCGGTCGACACCGAAGGCGAGGCGCGGGCGACATCAAAGCTGTTCTTCCGCGTGCCGATCGGCGCCGAACTGTGCGGCCCGCTATTCACGCCCGACGACCAGACCGCCTTCGTCGCGGTTCAGCATCCGGCCGATGGCGGCGAAGACTGGGAGGCTTTTGGCCGTCCCTCTTACTACGAGGACCCGTCGACCCGCTGGCCTGACTTCAAGCCCGATATGCCGGTGCGGCCGTCGGTCGTCGCCATCACCAAACAGGGCGGTGGCAAGATCGCGGTCTAGAGATCATCGCGCTCCCAGGTCCACGCTGGTAAATCGTTGGGGAGGGGTTTTGGCTCGACCGAAGCCCCTCCTTTTTTATGCCCGCTTGCCAATTTATTCCCAATTGCCAACGGCTTCCGTTCAATTCTCGCTGCCACCAATGATTCGAAGCCCGCGGGCTTGCGGGTATCCCAATTCCGAAGCGCGGCACGCGGAATCTCGACCATGCCCTCCTTGCGCAATCATTTCGACCGCCTGCTCGAGGGCGCCGCGCCCAAGGTCACCCGGCAGGAGCTGACCCATGCCGAGCGCCTGGCGCTGGTCCGCCGGCATGGCGATTTCTCGCTCGCCTATTCGACCGCCGTCCAGGGCAATCTTTCAGGGGATGCCGGCCTAGCCCACGGCTCAGCGTGCTGTAAGCCGGTCAGTTCCGCAGCCGGTAGCCGGTCCTGAAGATCCACGCGACGATCGCTATGCAGATAAGCAGGAAAACGACGGTCATGCCGAGGCTGATGCCGATCGAGACGTCGGATTTGCCGTAGAAACTCCACCGAAAACCGCTGACCAGATAGAGGACGGGGTTGAACAGCGTCACCGTGCGCCAGATGCCGGGCAGCATGTCGATCGAATAGAAGCTGCCGCCAAGGAAGGTCAGCGGCGTGATGATCAGCAGCGGCACCAGCTGCAGCTGCTCGAAGCTCTTCGCCCAGATGCCGATGATGAACCCGAACAGGCTGAAGGTCACCGACGTCAGCACCAGGAAGGAGAGCATCCAGAACGGATGCTCGATAGTCAGCGGCACGAACAGCGACGCGGTCGCCAGGATGATCAGGCCGAGTATGATCGACTTGGTCGCCGCACCGCCGACATAGGCAATGATGATCTCCAGATAGGACACCGGCGCCGACAGCAATTCGTAGATCGAGCCGACGAATTTCGGGAAATAGATGGCGAAGGAGGCGTTGGAGATCGACTGCGTCAGTAGCGACAGCATGATCAGCCCCGGCACGATGAAGGCGCCGTAGCTGATGCCGTCGATCTCGGTGATGCGCGAGCCGATGGCCGAGCCGAAGACGACGAAATAGAGCGATGTCGAGATGACAGGCGAGACGATGCTCTGCAGCACGGTCCGAAAGGCGCGCGCCATCTCCATCTTGTAGATCGCCCAGACTGCTCGCAGGTTCATGCGTCCTTCCTCACCAGATTGACGAAGATCTCCTCGAGCGAGCTGTTTTGCGTGTCGATATCGCGGAACTGGATGCCGGCCGTCTCAAGGTCGCGGAGCAGCGAGGCGACGCCCGGCCGTTCGCTCTGGTTGTCATAGGTGTACGTCAGTTGATTGCCGTCCGGCGCAAGCTCCAGCGCGTAGCGCGAAAACGTCTCGGGTATGGTGGCGAGCGGACTGCGCAATTCCAGCAACAGCCTTTTGCGGCCGAGCGTGCGCATCAGTTCGGCCTTGTCCTCGACCAGCACGATTTCGCCGCGATTGATGACGCCGACGCGGTCGGCCATCGCCTCGGCCTCCTCGATATAGTGTGTGGTCAGGATGATGGTGACGCCATCCTCGCGCAGCCGGCGCACCATCGCCCACATTTCCTGGCGCAGCTCGACGTCGACCCCGGCTGTCGGCTCGTCGAGGAACAGCACTCTCGGTTCGTGCGACAACGCCTTGGCGATCATCAGCCGCCGCTTCATGCCGCCGGACAGGGTGATCGCCTTGGCGTCCTTCTTGTCCCACAACGACAGGTCGCGCAGCACTTTCTCGACGAAGGCGGGGTTGGCTGGCTTGCCGAATAGGCCGCGGCTGTAACTTACAGTCGCCCATACGCTCTCGAACGCGTCGATGGTCAGTTCCTGCGGCACCAGCCCGATCAGGCTGCGCGCGGCGCGATAATCCCGGCTGATGTCGTGGCCGTCCACGGTGACCGCGCCCGACGAGCGGTTGACGATACCGCACACGATCGAGATCAGCGTCGTCTTGCCGGCGCCGTTCGGCCCGAGCAGCGCAAAGATCTCGCCGCGCTCGATATCGAGGTTGATCTCCTTCAGGGCCTTGAAACCGGTGGCGTAGGTCTTGGTGACCCCGGAAATGGAAATGATCGATGGCATGGCTGAAAAAACGGCTGCTTGAAAGGAGAACTGTTGGTTCAATCCGCTGAATGTCGGTGCGCGCAGCCGGAAGTCAATGGCACTCCTGACAGTTCTGGACATCGGCATGCGAAGATGCATCCACCGCTGCCGCAGTCCTGCGGCGTTCCGCCTCGCGTGACGCCACGCCGCTTTGACCGTTTAGCGCATCCGGCCTATCTTCTGCGACATAAGCAGCAGCCGGAGCCCACCATGGACCCGCTCATCCTTTCGCGCATTCAATTCGGCGCGAACATCTCGTTCCATATCCTGTTTCCGGCTATCACCATCGCGCTTGGCTGGATGCTGCTGTTGTTCAAGCTTCGCTACAACGCCACAGGCGATACCGCCTGGATGCGCGCCTATTTCACCTGGGTGAAGGTGTTCGCGCTGTCGTTTGCCATGGGCGTGGTTTCGGGTGTCACCATGAGCTTCCAGTTCGGCACCAACTGGCCGGGTTACATGGAAACCGTCGGCAACATAGCCGGCCCGCTGCTTGCCTATGAGATACTCACCGCCTTCTTCCTCGAGGCAGCGTTCCTCGGCATCATGCTGTTCGGCTTCCGCCGCGTCTCCAACCGCATCCACACGCTGGCAACCGTGCTGGTGGCCGGCGGCACCACCCTGTCCGCCTTCTGGATCATCGCGCTCAATTCGTGGATGCAGACGCCGGTCGGCTTCGAGATGCGCAACGGCGTAGCCCACGCCACGGACTGGTGGGCGATCGTCTTCAACCCGTCGATGCCCTACCGGCTCGTCCACATGCTGCTTGCCTCCGGCCTGACGGTTTCGTTCCTGATCGCGGGCCTGTCGGCGCTGCGCTATCTCTATGGCGACCGCTCGGAATCGATGTGGAAGGCCTTGCGCACCGGTGTCTTCACCGCGGCGATCCTGATCCCCATCCAGATCTTCGCCGGCGACCAGCATGGCCTCAACACGCTGGAGCATCAGCCGCAGAAGGTCGCCGCCATGGAGGCCAACTGGAACACCGGCCCCAATGTGCCGCTGGTCCTTTTCGCGCTTCCCGACGAGGCGGCAAGGGAGAACAAATTCGAAGTCGCCATCCCCGACGGCGCCAGCCTCATCCTCAGGCACAGCGCCAGCGGCGTCGTGCCGGGGCTGAACGACTATGCCGGCAACCATCCACCGGTCTTCCCGGTGTTCTGGGCTTTTCGCATCATGGTCGGCACCGGCGTCCTGATGCTCGTCGTCTCCTGGTCGGCCGCCTTTTTCCTTAGGCGCCGCCACACCCTGCCGAAACCGCTGGCGCTGGTTATGGTGCCGATGGCGCTGTCCGGCTGGCTGGCGACGCTGGCCGGCTGGTACACCACCGAGATCGGCCGCCAGCCCTGGCTGGTCACCGGTGTGCTCAAGACCCTCGATGCGGTCGGCCCGGTCGCCGGCAGCCAGGTCGCGGTCTCGCTTGCGGTCTATCTCATCCTCTACGCGCTGCTTCTGATCGCCTATCTCGGCGTGCTGGTCTATCTGGCGCTGAAGGCGGCGAAGGACGGCGATACCTCGCCGCTGCCGGGCGTTCTCGACGCGCCGCTGTCGCAACCGGCGGCAAAATAGGGAGAACGGTGATGACCCTCGACTGGCCGACATTGCTCCCCCTCATCTTCGCCGGCCTGATGGGCCTTGCCCTCCTGATCTACGTTATCCTCGACGGCTTCGATCTCGGCATCGGCATCCTGTTCGCGGCCGCTGAAGACGCCGAGCAGGACACGATGATTGCGGCAATAGGCCCGTTCTGGGACGCTAACGAGACCTGGCTGGTGCTGGCGGTCGGCCTGCTGCTGGTTGCCTTCCCGCTGGCGCACGGCACCATCCTCACCGCGCTCTACATTCCGGTCTTCCTCCTCCTTGTCGGCTTGATCCTGCGCGGCGTTGCCTTCGATTTCCGGGCCAAGGTACCGGCCGGCCGGAAGCATCGCTGGAACCGCATCTTCTTCCTGGGCTCGGTCATCGCCTCGCTGGCGCAGGGCTACATGCTGGGGATTTATGTTCTGGGCCTGGATGTCGGCCTCAGCGGCATGGCCTTCGGCGCCCTGGTGGCGCTCTGCCTTGCCGCCGCCTATGCGGCGATGGGCGCGGCCTGGGTCATCTACAAGACGGAAGGCGAATTGCAGAAGAAGGCGGTGCTATGGCTGCGCCGGGCGCTGGTGCTGACCGCGCTCGGCATGGTCGCCGTCTCGCTGGCCACGCCGCTCGCCAGTCCGCGCATCTTCGACAAATGGTTCGTCTGGCCCGCCATGCTCTATTTGTCGCCGCTGCCGATCCTGTCGGCGGTGCTGTTCGCCTGGCTGTGGCGGCAGACCTTCCACCTGCCTAAAGCAGACGATCGCCACGCGCTGATGCCGTTCTTGACACTGGCCGCCATCTTCACGCTGGGCTTTGCCGGGCTCGCCTGGTCGTTCTATCCCTTCGTCGTGCCCGACAGGCTGACCATCTGGCAGGCGGCGTCCGCGCCTGAAAGCCTCGCCATAATCCTGGCCGGCACGGTGGTCGTGCTGCCGGTCATCATTTTCTATTCGTTTTATGCCTACCGCGTGTTCGGCGGCAAGGCGACGGATCTGACCTACGACTGACAGGCAACCGCCGCACTGCACAATATTTAGGCGGCCTGCCAGTCGAGCGGCATTGGGTCGTGAAGAAGCCTTCCCCGATCCTATTGAGAAAGCCCGATTCGAGCCGATTTCGATGGTTTGGCATGCCTGTTGCTTTGCCCTGACGACCAATTGGTTTTGCTCAGTCAAAGGGGAAAATAATGAACCGTCGCAATATGTGCATGCTGGCCTTCGCCGCCGTGGCTGGAATCGCCATGGCCCCGTTTCCGCAGGCGCGGGCTGACGCCTTGAGCGACATTGGGGGGCGGGGCACCATCCGCATCGCGGTGCCACAGGATTTCCCGCCCTTCGGCAGTGTCGGTGCCGACATGACGCCGCAAGGCTACGACATCGATATCGCCAATCTGATTGGCGAAAAGCTCGGCGCCAAGGTCGAGATCCGGTCACCAGCGCCAACCGCATTCCCTATCTTCAGACCAACAAGGTCGACCTGGTCATTTCCAGCCTCGGCAAGAATCCCGATCGCGAGAAGGTCATCGACTTTTCCGAAGCCTACGCCCCCTTCTACAATGGCGTGTTCGCTCCGGCGGATGTCGCGGTCGCGAAGGCGGGAGACCTCGCCGGCAAGACCGTTGGCGTCACCCGCGGCGCGATCGAAGATCTCGAACTGACCAAGGTCGTGCCCGCGAGCGTCGAGATCAAGCGCTACGAGGACAATAACGGCACTATTTCCGCTTTCCTTTCGGGCCAGGTCGAGGTGATCGCGACCGGGAATGTCGTCGCCGCCGCCATCCTCGAAAAGAACCCGCCCAAGCGGCCGGAGCTCAAATTCCTGATCAAGAATTCGCCTTGCTACATCGGCATGAACAAGAAAGAGCCGGCATTGATGGCCAAGATCAACGGCATCATCGCCGCTGCCAGGTCCGATGGCGCCCTCAACGCTATTTCGCAGAAATGGCTGAAGGTCGACCTGCCGGCTGACCTGTGATCGCCGCCCGCCGCGTGTGGCTTAGAGCATTTTGCAGCCAAATGGAACCATTTGGCGTCCGCATAAATGCGGCAAAACAAACAGTTAGAGCGAGTTACCGGTTCCAAGAGAACCGGAACCGCTCTAGGTCAGATAGCAAGCCATGACCTATCAGTTCGATTTCGGCTGGCTGATCGGTTCTCTGCCGGTGCTGCTCAAGGGCATCCGGATCACCGTGCAGCTCATCGTGATCGGCGCGGTGTTCGGCGTGGCCCTTGGCATTGCCTGCGCCTGGGTGCGGGCGCTGGGGCCGAAATTGCTAAAACCCGTCGTCGCGACCTATGTCGAGCTGATCCGCAACACGCCCTTCCTCATCCAGCTGTTCTTCATCTTCTTCGGGCTGCCGTCGCTTGGCATCAGGATGTCGGAACTGACCGCCGCCAACCTCGCCATGATCGTCAATCTCGGCGCCTACAGCTGCGAAATCATCCGCGCCGGCATCCAGGCCACGCCACGCGGCCAGTTCGAAGCCGGCGCGAGCCTCGCCATGACGCCGTTCCAGAGCTTCTGGTATGTGGTTCTGGTCCCGGCGCTGCAGCGCATCTGGCCTGCGCTGTCATCGCAGATCGTCATCGTCATGCTGGGTTCGGCCGTCGTTTCGCAGATTGCCGCCGAGGACCTGACCTTTGCAGCCAACTTTATCCAGTCGCGCAATTTCAGGGCCTTCGAAACCTACATCGTCTCGACCCTGATCTACCTGGCCCTCGCCATCCTGCTGCGCCAGCTGCTGGCCGGCCTGGGCTGGATGCTGTTTCCAAGGAAGGCGTCGCGATGAGACAGGCGCCATGACCGAGTTCAGCTTCTGGGACATCCTGCGCAACCTGCTTCTGGCCGCCCGCTGGACCGTTGTCCTCTCGCTGGTTTCCTTCATCGGTGGCGGCATCGTCGGCGCGGCCCTGCTTTTCCTGCGCATCGGCGGCCGGCATTGGAAGCGGCTGCTGTCACGCGGCTACATCCAGCTGTTCCAGGGCACCCCGCTCCTGATGCAGCTTTTTCTCGCCTTCTTCGGCCTTGGCCTGTTCGGCATCGACGTTCCCGCCTGGCTTGCCGCCTGTGTCGCGCTCATCCTGTGGACCGCCGCCTTCCTCGCCGAAATCTGGCGCGGCTGCGTCGAGAGCATCGCCAAGGGTCAATGGGAGGCGTCCGCCAGCCTCGGCATGGGTTATCTCCAGCAGATGCGCTACGTCATCCTGCCGCAGGCGCTGAAAGTGGCGGTGCCGCCGACGGTCGGCTTCTCGGTGCAGGTGGTGAAAGGCACCGCGCTCACCTCGATCATCGGCTTCGTCGAATTGTCGAAGGCCGGTTCGATCGTCACCAACGCGACGTTCCAGCCGTTCACCGTCTATGGTCTGGTCGCGCTCATCTACTTCGCTTTGTGCTGGCCGCTGTCGAAATCGAGCCAGCTCCTGGAAAGGAAGCTCAATGTCGCTCATCGCAATCACTGAGGTGAAGAAGCGCTTCGGCGACAACGAGGTGCTGAAGGGGATTTCCATCGACATCGCGCCGGGCGAGGTCGTCGCCATCATCGGCAAGAGCGGTTCGGGCAAGTCGACGCTGCTGCGCTGCATCAACGGGCTGGAGACCATCGACGAAGGCTCGATCGTCGTCGCCGGCGCCCAGTTCCTGCCCGACGAGGTGCATCTCAAGGCGCTGCGCCTGAAGGTCGGCATGATTTTTCAGCAGTTCAATCTGTTCCCGCATCTCACCGCTGGCGGCAACGTCATGCTGTCGCAGATGGTGGTGAAGAAGACGCCGAAAAAGGACGCCGAAGCGGTCGCGCGAAAAATGCTCGACCGCGTCGGTCTCGCCCACAAGTTCAACGCCTTGCCGGACGAATTGTCCGGCGGCCAGCAGCAGCGCGTGGCCATCGCCCGGGCGCTCGCCATGCAGCCCATCGCGCTGCTATGCGACGAGATCACCTCGGCGCTCGACCCCGAACTCGTTGCCGAAGTGCTGGCTGTCGTCAGGGAATTGGCCGCGGAAGGGATGACGCTGGTGATGGTCACCCATGAGATGCGCTTCGCCCGCGACGTCTGCTCGCGCGTCGTGTTCATGCATCAGGGCCGCGTCCACGAGATCGGCGCCCCCGAGGACGTCTTCGCCAATCCCAGGACGCCTGAGCTCAGGCAGTTTCTAGGCGTGCAATAAGGTGATGCCGGCCTGCAAACGGCGGCTCCCTGCGCTTCCGGTACTCACGTACCCGAAAGTACAGCTCCGTTCCGGTTCTCGGAATCCACCATTTTCGGCTCGGCCTAACCTGAATCTCAACACACCTTACGCCGAAGTGCGTCCACTTAGACGCATCAAGTGCACGCTGGCAAAAGATCAGCTCTTGTTGGCGGCCAGCACCAGCACCGGTTTTTCGCTGTAAAGGTCTGGGAATAGCGTCTTCAAATTCTCGATTTTGGGCAGGTCGTTGTAGACGATATAGGGGTAGGTCGGGTTCAGCGTCAAAAAATCCTGGTGATAGTCCTCGGCCGGATAGAAGGTTTTCCCGGTCTCCAGCGTGGTCACGATCGGCTCCGGAAACACCTTGGCCTTGTCGAGCTGGGCGATGTAGCTCTCGGCGATCTTCTTCTGGGCGTCGCTTTCGGCAAAGATCGTCGAACGGTATTGGGGGCCGCGGTCCGGACCCTGATAGTTCAGCTGCGTCGGGTTGTGCGCGACCGAGAAATACACTTGCAGCAACTGGCCGTAGGTCACTTCTGACGGCTCGTAGGTGATCTCGACGGCTTCGGCGTGCCCGGTGCGGCCGGTGCCGACCGTCTCGTAGACGGCGGTGTCCTTGTCGCCTCCGGCATAGCCGGACACGGCGCTGGTCACGCCCTTGACGTGCTGGAACACGCCCTGCACACCCCAGAAACAGCCGCCGGCGAAGATCGCCTTGGCGGTGCCGGCGGCGGGTTTTTCGTCCATCGCCGGCGGTGGGATCACCACTGCCGCCTCGGCTGAAATCGCCGGCGTCTGCCACAGTGCGGCGCCGGCCGCCGCGAGGATCAGCGCCGCAAGCGCGCTCCTGGCGAAGCTTGTCGAGCGCCTCGCAATTGGTTCTCGAATGCCAGTCATGTCTGATCTCCCATGATGGTGTTGTGATTATAGAGCATTTGGGTCCGCCGGCGTCTCACATTGCCGTGCGTTTCGGGCCGTGCGTATTTGGAATAGTACGCCGGCGCAGGTTTGCCCCTGCGCCGGCCGCAAGGGCCGTCTCCGGCCTGGGCAGGAACGGCCAGGGACTGCCTGACCTACTTGGCCATGCCCATGGCGTCGCAGGCCTTTGTTGCCTCATCCTTCTTCATCGCGTCGGTTTCCATGGCTGCCTTGTCCATGCAGTCCTTCATCTTTTCGGCGGCCATCGGGTCGGCCGGCTTCATCGCGTCGGTGGCCATGGCATCGGCGGGCTTCATGGCATCCGTGGCCATCGGCTTCATCGCATCCTCGGCGCGCGCGATGCCGCCAGCAAAAAGCGCCGTCGAGCAAAGCGCTAGGGCGAGCGCCGGCAGCGTCAGGCGGGTGAAGTTGGTCATGGTGGTCTCCTCTGGGGTTGATGGCGCGCTGATGCGGCCGGCATGTGCGGCGCCGCTCATGCGGCGTTGCGCAAATTTGTTTGAGCATGATCTTTCCGAAAACCGGGTCCCACTTTTCGGGATCATGCTTTGTTGAATTCTAGTTCGTCGCGGCGGCCAGGATCGGCCCGCCACCCGGTGACTGCACCAGCACCGCGGTGCTGAGCCCGCTCGCGGCCGCCGGCAGCGGCAGCACGATAGCATCGCCGGTCCAGACGCCAAGCCTGGAGAGGGAATGCACGACATTGGCATGCGGCAGCGTGCGTCCGGTGTTTTCGCCGCGCGCCACCGGCACTTCGATGACGCCTTGCCGGTAGCGCACCAGCCAGATATCGGCCTTGCCGCCCGGCACCGGGCCGGCGCCGATGGCGATCTTGCCGCCGTCGAGCGATAGTGAGGGCCCTTTCGCGGGGCCGCTGCTCGAAATCAGACGCTCGATCTCGCCGCGCCGGGCGCCGACCGCATCGGCACTGCCATTGACCACCACTTGCGGCGTGAACGGACCCGAACGGCCGAGCGACGGCTCATATGTGACCTGGCGCTGGGTGAATTCCTCCCTGCCGAAAGTGTCCTTCCAGCCGAGATAGTCCCAGTAGGTGACGTTGAAGGAGAGCGCCAGCACGCCTGGCCGGTCCTTGACCTTGATCAGATTGGCGTTGGCCGGCGGACAGGACGAGCAGCCCTGGCTGGTGAACAGCTCGACCACGGTGAGCGGCTGGCCTGCGGCCGCCCCCGTTACCAAAAGCCCCGTTGCAAAAAACATCGTCGCCGATAACAGCGCCGCCGCTCCTGCGCGCGTCGCGCTCCTGCTGCGTTTGGCTTTTGATCCAGTCATCGGCTGTCCTCCGCTGCGACGGGCGTGAAGCGCCGCTCATGTCCACACTTCGCCGCCGCAGTGCGGTTCGTTACAGCCATCACCGCTTCGTGATTGGAAGGCTGGCTATCTTTGCGACGTTGGAGATTGGCGAAGGCCGTCACGACAGCCGATCTCCCCCCATGTGGGGGAGATGTCCGGCAGGACAGAGGGGGGCGCCGTAGAGCACTGAAGCGCAGTTCCACATGCGCCGCTGTGCAACGCTGGAATGGCACTCAGGCAATCATGGAAACCTTGGGGCCTCCGAGGTTTCGGAGGTGGAAAATCATCGATCTCTGGCAAGGCCGGTGGGACAGCGCCCCCCTCTGGCCTGCCGGCCTTCTCCCCCGCGTGGGGGGAGATCGGCAGCTTCTCCCTATTGCGTAAGCACTGTTTGCGAAGGCCGCTGATTGAAATCGCATTTGCCTGTCACGGTGTAGAAGAAGTCGGCGTTGGACACCGGAGCCGGTACGGGATTGCCGCCATCTTCCCAGGCCTGCTGGCTGGGTTGGCCGCACGGCACGGCGGTGAAGATGTCCACCAGTTTGCCGTTCGCGACTTCAACTCCGTCGATGTACAACCGGTTCGATGTGTTCGCGTCGTTCGACTTGAGCTTGGGTATTTGGGCCGACGGCACATCCATCTGCAGATACAGCACATCCATCAGGCTGACGTCGATCACCGCGCCGGCGCCGTTCGCGGGATACATGGTGTTGGTGCAGGTGGTCAGGTATTTCTTGTTGCCGCTCGTTTGTGTAATCGCGCCGGCAGGCAGGCTGTTGAAATTCTGCACCGTCTTGGTCGTGCATTTTTGTTCCTGGACCTTCGTGCTCGTCGCTCCATTGACCGTATACACTGTCGACGTGCCGTAGCCTTTCGGATCGCCAAAGTTGTTGTAGACATAGTTGATCTTCATCAACGGGTTGAGCGCCGTCTCGCCGAATTTCGTGCCGTAGAGCGTCATCGTCTTGTTCCAATAGCCCGACACCTTGTCGACCTTGAACGTGGTCTGCACCAGCGCCGGCCGCTTGCGCACCGCCGACGCGACGCCGATCTGCACTGTGTCGACGTGGGCGATCTGCATGAAGTTCGTCGGCATGGCAAAGCTGGCCGAAGCATTGATGCTGGCGGCGCCGTCGGCAGCGACGACGAAGCTGTCGAGCTTGGCGGTGCCTTGCCCGCTATTGGCCGTAAACGACTCCTGCAGTTTCACCTGACGGTCCGCCAGTGACGTGCTGGTTGGCAGCGTCGTGATCGACAGGGTCGCGGCATCGAGCGCATTCTGCATCGATCCCTTGGTCGCAACGGCCGCGTTATAGTCGATTGAAAAGCCCAGCGCGGCCATCATCGGGATCAGCATGATGGCGAGTATCGGCGCTAAGGAGCCGCTCTCGGAACGAAGAAAATGGCTTCCAGACTGTGGCATTGCTTGGCCCCCCAAACGGTGACAGGTCGTTGCCTGTCACGCAGGGCGCGAACTATGCTCTAATCTGGTGGATCAAAGCTTAACGGTGTTGCGCCCCCCGGCAGCGCAAACCTCAGCGATTGCTTTGGCCGCACGCCCGGCCGCTTGCCCGGGCAAGCTGCCCCTGCTAAAGCGCGCGGCATGACCACGCCGATCAAGAACATCCGCAATTTCTCCATCGTCGCCCATATCGACCATGGCAAATCCACGCTTGCCGACCGGCTGATCCAGCTGACCGGCGGGCTGGAGCTGCGCGACATGAAGGAGCAGGTGCTGGACTCGATGGATATCGAGCGCGAGCGCGGCATCACCATCAAGGCGCAGACGGTGCGGCTGAAATACCGCGCCAACAATGGCGAGGACTATGTCCTCAACCTGATCGACACGCCCGGCCATGTCGACTTCGCCTATGAAGTGTCGCGTTCGCTCGCGGCCTGCGAGGGCTCGCTGCTGGTCGTCGATGCCTCTCAAGGCGTCGAGGCGCAGACGCTGGCCAATGTCTACCAGGCCATCGACAACAACCACGAAATCGTCGTGGTGCTGAACAAGGTCGACCTGCCGGCCGCCGAGCCCGAGCGCATCCGCGAGCAGGTCGAGGAGGTGATCGGCATCGACGCCTCCAACGCCGTGCTGATCTCGGCCAAGACCGGGCTCGGCATTCCCGACGTGCTGGAGGCGATCGTCAATGATCTGCCGCCGCCGCGCGAGGGCGACATCGCCGCACCGCTGAAGGCGATGCTGGTCGACAGTTGGTACGACGCGTATCTCGGCGTCATCGTGCTTGTCCGCGTCATCGACGGCGTGCTGAAGAAGGGCCAGACCATCCGCATGATGGGCACCGGCGCCAAGTACCTGGTCGAGCGCACCGGCGTCTTCACGCCGGCCCGCATCAATGTCGACGAGCTCGGCCCCGGCGAGTTCGGCTTCTTTACCGGCTCGATCAAGGAAGTCGCCGACACCCGCGTCGGTGACACCATCACCGAGGACAAGCGCCAGACGGCACAGGCCCTGCCCGGCTTCAAGCCGGCGCAGCCGGTGGTTTTCTGCGGCCTGTTCCCGGTCGACGCCGCCGATTTCGAGGATCTGCGCGCCGCGGTCGGCAAGCTGCGCCTCAACGACGCTTCTTTCTCCTATGAGATGGAAACCAGTGCCGCGCTCGGCTTCGGCTATCGCTGCGGCTTCCTTGGCTTGCTGCATCTTGAAATCATTCAGGAGCGGCTGGAGCGCGAGTTCAATCTCGACCTCATCGCCACCGCGCCCTCGGTCGTCTACCGGCTGCTATTGAACGACGGCACGACAAAGGAATTGCACAACCCGGCCGACATGCCTGACGTGGTCAAGATCCAGGCCATCGAGGAGCCATGGATCCGCGCCACCATTCTGACGCCGGACGAGTATCTCGGCGGCATCCTGAAACTCTGCCAGGACCGGCGCGGCATCCAGGCCGATCTGTCCTATGTCGGCAAGCGCGCCATGCTGACCTACGATTTGCCGCTCAATGAAGTGGTCTTCGATTTTTATGATCGCCTAAAATCGATCTCCAAGGGCTACGCCTCCTTCGACTATCATTTGACTGACTATCGCGAGGGCGACCTGGTAAAAATGTCGATCCTGGTCAATGAGGAGCCGGTCGACGCGCTGTCGATGCTGGTCCACCGCACGGCGGCGGAAAAGCGCGGCCGCCAGATGTGCGAGAAGCTGAAGGAGCTCATCCCGCACCACCTGTTCAAGATCCCGATCCAGGCCGCGATCGGCGGCAAGGTCATCGCCCGCGAAACCATCTCGGCGCTGCGCAAGGACGTCACCGCCAAATGCTACGGCGGCGACGTCTCGCGCAAACGCAAGCTGCTCGACAAGCAGAAAGAGGGCAAGAAGCGGATGCGCCAGTTCGGGAAGGTCGATATCCCGCAGGAGGCGTTTATCCAGGCGCTGAAGATGGGGGATTGAGGGCGCTACCTAACCGACATCACCACAGCCTTGGAACTCATCCGATGACGCTGACTGGATGGCCTCGGTGTCGCGGATTCCCCGGGAACATACAATAGCATATTCGCACGTTGGAGCTGCTTGGTCTTCGGGGCCCATAGACGCTTTCCATGCTGAAAAACACAGTCCCATCGCCGCCCGTGGCAAAGCCGCTGTAGCCATTCTGAATAAAATTTGTGACCACACCCTCCGACCGATGAAAATTAATATAGCAAAGCTCATCGCATTTAACGATCAGCTCGTCAGCTGTTGGCCTTCTCGCCGGGTCGTAGTCTAAGCAGCTATCCACGATAGCTATGAGTTCTTTAGATAAGGGGGCAAACTGAGGATTTACTGTCATAAATGACGGCCAAGGCTTTCGTGTCTTGTTACGCACGTTTACCGCAGCTTCCAAGTATACCCCGAATGGATAATCGCCAGTCAGGAGCCTGAACATCAGAGCTCCAAGAGACCAGATATCTGCAGCGGGGCCTGGATGATCGCCGGGCGACCGGAACATCATCTCTGGCGCCATGTAAGGAAGTGCCCCCCTTATCGTTCCCGATGTCGAACGGGTCAGATCTCCGTCCTTTGCAGCCTCGTTAAAAACCTCTTCTGTAAGAGTCGCGATGCCAAAATCCGTGATCTTTAACTGATGAAGATTCACACCTTTTCCGAGAATAATATTACTTGGTTTTAGATCTCTGTGAACGACGCCAGCATGATGGGATGCAGCGACTCCTTTCGACATGTGATGAAGAACTCGTGCCCCCAGATGAGGATCTACAACGCCAAATTTCTCTAGTTTGGCCTCAAGCGTCTCGCCTGCCACGTACTCCTCAATCAAAAAAAGCCGGCCGTACTCTTCCACGTAGTCAAGAGTCTTGGCAACGTTATGGTGATTTACTCGAGCGGCAAATATAGCGCTTTGGGCAAAACGCTTGTCTTGTTGCCCTGCTTGTGGGGTTTTAAGCGCAACGTCCATCTCAAGCAGCATATCGGTCGCCAAATAGACATCTTGCATGCCGCCTTTCCCGACGTGGCTTCGTACAGCGTACCTTCCAGAAACGATATCCCCGCTTTTCAAGGCATTACCTCCGGGTTTGATACATCAAAAGTCACAAACCGGCGGCTACGGCCAGCGTCACCGAATGTAATAACGCAGCAGCCAGGCACCAAGGCACCCGATGACGCCCGAGTGTTGTTAAGAAAGACGGCGCCGGACGCTGTCGTTACCCTGAAATCCAAGCCATCATATGCAATAACAAGCGATCCGACGCTTCCTGCGTTAAGCGTTATCTTTCTATTTAACCTATTGAGATGATGATGTTTCCCATCCATAACCACCAGGGCCCGATGCTCGTCCTGGAGTAAATGTCGCGCCAGAACATTCTGTACCCAATCCATATTGGGCCGCTTCGCCGGATCAGTATTCAGGCATCGATGGATTGCAATCGAAATATTAGTCGGAAGCCCTTTTAGAAGAGATTGAAGAGAAGTCAGGTGAGCTGGCTTAGGTGGTTGCTCAGCCAGCTCGTTAGGAACAGTGGAACTAACGAGAGCCAAAGCGGTTACGCCAAAAGCGTACACGTCGATGGAGCTATTAAAGCTGATAGTGTTTGTTCCCCACAATTCGGGAGCCATGAAAATGGGGGTACCAATGACACTTCGAGTTTTTGCGTCAAAGCCAGACGATCGTGCAAGGCCAAAGTCGATTATTTTAACGACGCCTTCACTATCTAGTCTAATATTGTTTGGCTTTATATCCCGATGGATAATGCCGGCTTTATGAATATCTTTCAGCCCGCAGGCGATCTGCCACAAGATCTTAAGGTAGGCACGGTCAGGAGTTAAAGAGCTTATCTCAAGGTTCTTTCCATCTATGTACTCAAGAACGATCGCCTTTTCACCAATCCGCCTATCGGCCAGTTCAATGATATCGTAAAGCTGGACAACATGCTTGGAGCGGAGTTTCGCGAGCGCCTTCTGCTCGTCAACAATTCTACGCTCACTAACGCCAGTCTGAAGGCGCTTTACAATAACCGGGCGCCTCAGGTGCGTGTCTTGGCATTGAATAATTTCCCCCATGCCACCGGCAGCCGTGCTACCGGTGGGTTCATAACGGTTAGCTATTATCATTCTTAGTTTCCAGGCTTGGTGAGCTGTCAATTTCAATTTCGAACTGAGTTTCGTCGTCAAAAACTTTCTTCTTACGGACTCTTTTCTTTTTAAGTTTGGCCGCATTGTTTTTGTTCTCTGGAAGATCTGATGCCAAAGCGTTGACTGGCGGCTTCGGCGTCAGTGGCTCCTGCGCTGGCTCCGCGAACGTGTTTTCGACGCGTGCGGCGTCCTCTCTGATCCAGAGCGTCTGCAAACTACCAAAGGGATCCCATAATTGGATGCCTTCCGCATCGTTCGAACCTAGGGCACTGGAGAGTTCAGCGACATTTGCAATGGCGGAGGAAGCATTGTCGGAACCTCCACACCACCTGGCGAGTGCGGCTAACCGTTCGGCTGCAGATTTTAGTTCCGGCGCGTGGACAAGTATCTCATTGAGGGTTGTAGGAGGCAAGAAATGTATGCCGTCGGTTGTGATGGCAAGATTGTTGGCGCTATTTGGCACGGCGGCTATGTGTGGCTGGATCCCCGGCCCCATCCCCATAAACTGCAAAAGCTCCCTGCCGTGCCCTCCGACGGCTTCGGCCAGAGAGTCGTCGACAGTTAAGCGATCAACGGATCCTCCACTACTGAAGGCATATATGCGGCTGTCGCCGATGTTTACCCATATTGGACGAATGCTGTTGTCTACAAGGATGGCAGAAAGTGTTGCGCCGCCTTTGCCGCCCGCGAAACGAAACACACAGTCGTTTGCATACAATATGGCAGCATTTGCCCGTTGCTCTAAACCTTGGGAGCGATAGAGCGTTAGCGCATAGAAAAAGCCAGCCAACGCGATTGCAGCGCACTCGGCGCCGTCGCGCATTCCTCCCATTCCATCGGCAACAGCAATTGCAGCTAACGGCCGTCCTGCAGATGCACGGGCGCTGATTTTCATTGCGGCAACCCGATCCTGATTTTCCGAGCGATTTAAACCGATGTCCGTCGCTAGCACTGCAGGAAGATCAAAGCATACATTGACGAATCGATCCGGTACTTTGCGCGAGAGCCATGCCTGAACTTTTTCTTGAAACATCTTCTTCCCAAGATTTGATATCTGCAGCTATGGGACAGCCACTCCACAACGCCGCCGAAATTCGACTGGAACATACTGAAAAAAGGTTAGATACACGGTGGGTGTTAAGCAAGTTTTGTATCGCCTAGACGCAAATCAGCTTCGCGGTCCAAGGCAATCCGGCCCGTGCCAAATTGGGCACAAGTCACAAATGTGTCTAACGCCTTAGACATTCAAGGTAATCGCGCCACGGCATGGCCGCATCGAGCGGGCTGCCGTCGGGCTCCGTCGCTCAAAATTCGCAATGGCGCCATCGGAAGCATTTAACTGCGCAGCGGCCATTGCTTATCCGCTGGAGGACGCCCCGCCCTGCGCTATCCTCTCGGCTTGGGGAGACATGACATGCGCTCCACTCCGGATTTCGTCGCCGCCACCGGCCTCGCCATCGGCGGCGCATTCGGCCTTGCCGGCACCTTCGTGGCGAGCGATGCGCTCCGCGAAACGCTCTGGACGATCGACAGCGTGGCGCTCGTGGTGGCGACGGCGCTTTTGACGATGAAGTATCAGTGGCTGGGCAATGACTGCGTCGCGGCCGGGTTCCTGACCTTTCTCGCCGGCGAGAGCCTGCTGCTGGCAGGCAACGCGGCGGGGCTTGAGGCCAGCGTTCCCTCCTATGTCGGCGGCATCTCGCTGTGGGCGGCAGCACTGGTCATGGTCAGCGCGCCGAACACTTTTGCCCTGTGGATGCGGCTCACCGCTGTTGTGGCTGCTTGCTGTTCGCGTGTCGGCTTGCATGATCCTCTGGGGCGCGCCTTTGCTGCCGACGTCGTCGCCCTTGCCCGCCGCCGGCTATCCTTTCCTGGTCCTCACCTTCATCGGTTGGATCTGGACACTTGCGCAGCCCGAGCAGTGAGCGGTAAGCAGAGGCGATACATCGGGGGTTGGGGGAATTTCAAGTTGCGCAAGTATGTATTGCTGTTTCTTGGTCTCTGCATCGATTTCGTCTGGATAAACGCGGCCGTCGTTCTGGCCGACCGGCTGTTTCCGGGCGTTGCCGAGGCCATTATCGGTCAGCCGACGTCTTGGGCAGCCCTGACAGTCCTCACGCTGGGCCTGCTCAGCCTCGCGCGTGTGGCGAACGCCTCGGTGGGCGAATGGCTGCTGTCCTATGCCCTGGCCGAGCAAGCGGCACGCGCACGCCAGTGGGCCAACCTTCTGCTTGGCACGCTCGGCTTCGTGTCCGGGATCTGGTACTTGCTGCGCCTCACTGAACCCAGCGACGGCATGCCGTTCCTGTTCATGGTCGAGGACACGCCGATGAAGATCGCGGCGGTTGCGCTCCACAGTACCCTTTACAGTTGGTGTGGCGTGATGCTGCTGAGGTTAGAGCCCAGGGCAAAGCTCTACAACGCCCTGTTGTTCGCATCGACCTTGCCATTGGCCGCAATAAACCAAATGTTTTCGCATGATGCGCTGCTCGCATCGATCATGGCGCGCGCCAACAGCCAGGGCCGCCCCTTCACGATGGAAAAAGCGGAACTCTATGCCCGCCTGTCGATCTACTACGCCATTCTGCTTGTCGTGGTGATGCTGGCGATCTTGTATTTCTGCAGGGAGCGGCCGGCCGCGTCTGTTGAAAGATCGCTCGAAGGCTCGCCGAGCGGCCGGGCGTAGCCCTATCGACTCCCGCCGCTTTCGGGCTCAATCTCTTGCCATGTCCGCGCCGCTCGAAATCCGCAACAGCGCCACGGGAAAAATCTTCCCGGCAATCGGGCCGTTCCTGATCGGCGCGATCTTCGCTTTCGGCGCGCTGCAGGGGCTGGCGGCGGGCGCGGCTGGCGGGTGGGTGCTGGTTATCGTGCTTCTGGCGCTCGGTTGCCTGGCGCTCGGCTACTTCATCGCGCGCGGCGCCTTCGACACATCGGTCAAGGTCGTGCTCGACGACAAGGGCTTTCGCGACCGCCGCGCCGGCGACGTGCTGGTGCCTTGGCGCAACGTGCGCAGCGTTCGCCTCGCCTCCGGCGGCAAGGGTGCGGCGATGCTCAATTTCGAGCTGACCGGCGAGCCGCCAGACGAGATCAAATACTCAGCCATCAATGCGCTCAGCCGGATGCTGCCCTTCGGCAAGAACATCGTGCACATGGAAATCTCCTCGCTCGACGTCCAGGGGCAGGACATGATCGCGGCGATCCGGCGGCTGGCGCCGCATGTGGCGGTCGAGGGTTGACGCGCCTTTATCTCCCCCCTTGAGGGGGAGATGTCGCCGGAGGCGACAGGGCCTCGCATGGAGTGCGACTCATCCTTTCGTTAGAGATGGTGCCGAACCCGGTCGGACCAACCCCCTCTGGCTTTGCCGGCCATCTCCCCCTCAAGGGGACTGTTGCACAATTCTTGGTTTATGATTCTCTGAGATGGAAGTTCGGAGGGAATCACGATGGCGGTGAAGCGGACGGGTCAGTTGAGTCT
>NZ_JBSPTO010000035.1:0-47526 GCF_053850215.1 Mesorhizobium sp. f-mel | reverse complement strand
ACGGGAAGCACATTTGGCCGTCTTCGCCGAGGATACTGGTCGAAGAATTCGCACAAGGCCCCTTTTATGGCGCTCATATAATGGGAAACGAGGTCATTGGGATTGGTGCCGCTGACTTCGGGCCCCTGCCGCATTTTGTCTTCCGTGAATCGACCTTTCCGGCCCAGCTGGCTGATGACGAGCATGAGCGTATCGCAGATGTTTCGCTGAGCTGCTTGCAAGCTCTCGGCCTTGCCTGGGGGCCAACGAACATCGAACTCCGGTGGACGAAGCGTGGCCCGGTCGTCATTGAAGTCAATCCGCGTCTTGCCGGTGGGACCGATCCTCAACTCATTAAGCTGGCTTACGGTATCGATCTCATCACCGAGCACATCAAGCTTGTTATTGGCGAGGAATGGGATTTGCGCAGAAGGCATTCGCACACGGCGGCCGCACGGTTCCTAGTTCCTGACCGCGATGGCACCCTCGAGTGGATCGGTGGCGACAGTCGGGCGGCTGCTGTACCAGGCGTCGCCGAGGTCAAGTTGTATGTTAAGCCCAAAACGCCGATCATCAGGAAAGGCGATTACCGAGATTTGATCGGGCGTGTCGTCGCTTCTTCACCCAGCCTTGCTCAGACCGAGGCGATACTTCAACGCGCCGTAGACTTAATCAGTTGGTCGAGCACTACTGGCGAACAGGACTCTGAGGCCTCTTCACCTCCCCGCACCAGCTCAGGTGGCGCCGGGTAACGATACCTTGTCGACGCCCGGACCCTACGAGCAACATTCCTGCGCCCGAAGACGATTGTTCACAACGGGGGGGATGCCTGCCTCATCCAGGGCTTCGGCAAGCAGGTGCGAGTCCAGTGACGCTTCCGGTTCGGCGATCGCAGCCGCGCCCGGAAAGTTGGCGCTAATGCGGCCTCGCCTTGCGCCCGCGCTTCCGTGCACCAGCCGCAGCCCGCCAGCTGAGTCGACAATCATTCCACGTCTTCGGTTGCCTCCTGATCGAGTTCGCTGACGAATCCTGCATCGCCGAACGAGGTCAAGCCGCCGTCCACGTACAGGATTGAGCCGTTGACGTATGAAGCGTCCGGCGAAGCCAGGAAGAGCACTTCGTCCGCGACCTCTACCGGCTGTCCCATCCTGCCCATCGAGATGACGGCGCCTAATCGGCCGCGCCGGGCATTGGCGGCGATGTCGGCAAGTTCGACGAACTGACGTCTGGTGCGGCTCCAGCACAGCGCCGGCGTTATCGCTCCCTGGGATCCGCGACGGATCGTAGCACCGCGGTTCAGTCTGCGCTACTTCGATTTCAATTAGCGCGCGATGGTAGCGGAGGGCGCACGCCTTTCCCCAATGACCTCCGAGAGCCGACCTTCGTTCTCCGAAGGCCCAGAGCGTACTACGCTGAGTCTGCAGAACTTTAAAGGACTTTATCTCGTGCGTTCTCGCTCCCGCCGCCCGACTGACCGTTCCGGTCGCGCCGATCATTCCGGCTGTCGCCGCCCGCACCTAAGGACTCACGGGGCGATGCGCCGCCCTGGCAACCGGGTGCACAGCGCGCGGCCCGCTCGGCGCTCAGGCAAGGCCCTTCGTCAATTCCAAAGCCTGCCGCTCGAAGAGGCGGCGATAGATGCCGCCCTCCAGACGGACCAGCGCGGTATGATCGCCATCCCTCGACGATGCGGCAACGCTCGAAGACGAACAGCCTGCCGAGCGCGCGGACGGTCGACAGCCGGTGTGCGATGACCAGCGTGGTCCGACCGACCATCAGCCGATCCATCGCCTTCTGAACCAGCACCTCCGACTCCGAATCGAGGCTCGATGTGGCCTCGTCCAGGATCAGCATCGGCGCGTTGGCGAGGAAGGCGCGCGCGATCACCATCCGCTGGCGCTCGCCCCCGGAGAGCTTCACGCCGCGTTCGCCGACCAATGTCCCATAGCCCTTCGACAGGCGCGCGATGAACGCATTAATGGGATGGTCCGCCCCGTCCCTCCTCGCTCATCATGTGGAGGTCAGATCAATGGAGGGAAGTAGCATGGCTCATCGTAATTTGCCGCGACCCGCGGCTGTCTATGGAATCGATATTGGCAAGAACATCTTCCACGTCGTTGGCCTGAGCTGCGACGGCACACCTGTTCAGAAAGCTCGCTTTCGGCGAGACCACCCTTCTGCAGTTCTTTACACGCGCAGATCCGAGTATTGTCGGCATGGACTCCCGCGCAGGTTCACAGTGGCTCGCCCGGAAGATAAAGCACTTGGTCACAAGGTGCGCTTGATCCCCGCGCAATTCGTGAAGCCCTACGTGAAGTCGAACAAGAACGACATCATCGACGCTGAGGCGATCGCGGAGGCGCTGCACCGGATCCGTGACCAAATGGTCGGCTCGAGGACGCGCTTGATCAACCAAATGCGGGCTTTCTGCCTCGAATACGGCGTGACGAGGAGAACGATTTGTCGCCGACAATGCGCCGGCTGCTGGGCGATCTAAGCGCCGATCTCTCTCGCCTTGAAGAGCGTATCCGCCAAGTGACGAAGGAGATCGAAGCGATAGCCGATCGAGAGGACGTCGCACGGCGGCTGATGACAATCCCTAGTAGGTGCGACTGCATTGCTCGCCGCTATCGGCAACGGGCAGCAGTTCCGCACAGCCCGCGATCTAGTTTACGCCTGACATAAGAGTCCGGCTGGGGATTCCCTTTTGTGAGTGCGCATGCGAGTCTGGCGCATGCGCACAGGAATATTGCTCACCGTTTCTTCGATTGATCGTCAGCGTCTGGGCGCGCTGATCAGAGATCGCAATGCGCGGCAGAAGCACGTTTGGCGCGCCGAGATCATTCTGTTGAGCAGCGACGGCGTGGGCACCGTCGAGATCATGCGGCAAACTGGTAAGTCCAAGACCTGCGTGTGGCGCTGGCAGGAGCGCTTCGCCGCGGAAGGCTTCGAGGGACTGTTGCGCGACAAGACGCGCCCCTCGCGCATTGCCCCACTCGGACCTGAAGTCGCCGAGCGCGTGGTGGCACTGACGTTGCAGGACCCGCCTGGCGAGACGACGCACTGGACCGCCGACATGATGGCGGCCGCGGCCGGCATCAGCGCCAGCGCGGTGCGCCGCATCTGGAAGGCGCACGGGCTGCAGCCCAACCGCTGGCGCCAGTTCAAGCTCTCCAACGATCCGCAGTTCGTCGACAAACTGCGCAACGTCGTCGGCCTCTATGTTGATCCGCCGGCTCACGCCATCGTGCTGTCGGTCGACGAGACGAGCCAGATCCAGGCGCTCGACCGCACCCAGCCCGGCCTGCCCATGAAGAAGGGTAGGCTCGGCACTATGACCCACGACTACAAGCGCAACGGCACGACCACCCTGTTTGCCGCCCTCAACGTACTCGACGGCACCGTCATCGGCAGGAACATGCAGCGCCATCGTCATCAGGAATTCATCCGCTTCCTCAACGCTATCGATGCCGAGGTGCCGGCCAGCAAGGCCATCCACGTCGTCCTCGACAACTACGCCGCTCACAAGCACCCCAAGGTGCGTGCCTGGCTCGGCCGCCATCAGCGCTTCACCTTCCGCTTCACACCGACCTCATGCTCGTGGCTCAACGCGGTTGAGGGCTTCTTCGCAAAACTGTCGAAGCGTCGTCTCAGGCGCGGCGTCTTCCACTCCGTCGTCGACCTTCAGGCGGCGATCAACCGCTGCGTTGCAGAGCACAACCAGCAACCTAAACCCTTCACTTGGACCGCCGATCCAGACCATCGCTGCCGTCAAACGCGGGCACCAAATGTTAGATTCCATCCACTAGCGGCATGGCTGGGTTTGGTGCCCAGACAATACTCGACTGGAGCGTTGCTGGCCATCAGCAAACGCGGTAACCGCTACGTGAGAAAGCTCCTGGTGCATGGAGCGCGATCCTGCTTTCGGCATCTGGACCGAACGCGCAATCGCTTGGGAAGCTGGCTCAACGGCCTTCAGTTCTCGCATGCATCCGAACAAGGCCGTCGTCGCAATTGCCGCCAAGATGGCACGCATTGTCTGGGTGGTTTTAGACAAGCCGGGAGCACTCTACGAACGCAGAGATCCTGCATTCGCCTGACGCTTACGGCTCGATTGCAAGGCTCGGGAATCGTGATGACGAGACGGTGGATCAGCATGCCGTAAGCCCTGTGCAAAAAAGCGGGCTTCGTGCCCGAACCATTTATTGGGAACGACGTGCGCGGATCTCATCATGGCCTGGCTGCAACAGCAGTCCACTCGCGAGAGGCCGGATACATTTATGCAACTGAAATCGTCATTAGTGATGTCGCGAACCCTTGCACCGACGGGGCGGACCATACATTTTTTGACAGAAGCTCGCGGAGCGCCGAGACTTCCAGCATCTGGTCGGCGAGCAGCTTCTTCAGCTTCGCATTCTCGTCCTCCAGAGCGTTCAGGCACTTGGCGCCGGAAATATCCATGCCGCCGAACTTGGCCTTCCAGTTATACAGCGTGGCCTCGCTGACCCATGCTTGCGGGCGAGATCGCCGGTCTTCGCCCCTGCCTCGTGCTCGCGCAGCACCGCAATGATCTGCTCCTCCGTGAACCGCTTCCGCTTCATCTGACCGTCCTTCAATCGAGGGACTCTAACTCCAGGTGGAGGAAAAACTCAGTGGCAGGTCAAGTGCGTTCGATGGTCGAGTTGTACAATGCCGCGAGGCCACTCTCCTCGCTGCGCTAGACCAGATAGCCTTTGCCGGGATGATCACCGCAACCGGCTTTCGACGCTCCGCGGATCAAAGGCTCAGCTCTGGGTCGTAGCACTACTGATTTTGAGTGACCCTGTATCTACGCAGTAGAAACGACTAATTTCTCCGGTTGTACAGCAGTCGTCGGGCACACCTCAAAATATCTCATCGACATGTTGTTGTAAGTTCTATCTCCAACATAGCAAAATCCGACTTTCCGAGCTTTACGGAGTGAACGCGTGTTCGTTGGACGAATGAACCCAGTGACCTTCTCAAGCTTTAAGTGCTCGAAAGCAAATCGCACTGTTGCCCTGCTGGCCTCGGTGCCAATCCCGCTCCCGGAGTATGCAAGGTGGAGGCAGGTTACATGTTCCACGTTGTTAGGATCTTCTGGAAGATTCAAGCCGCTGCACATCAATCCACAATAGCCAGCGAATTTTCTCGCATGCGCTTCATCTTTGACGAACACCATCCACAAGCCGAAACCATTGTGCTGCCAATGATTGATGAACTGAAGCAGTGCGGCTTTCGACTGCTCTAGCGTCGGATAGACTCCATCCCCGACGGCGTTTACCACAAACGGATCACTATGAAGTCCATGTAGAAGAAGCTCGTCGCTATGCGACGGCGGCCTTAGGATCAGGCGCGGCGTTTCTAAGATGTGCATGAGAAGATCCCTTTTCCAAGCGGCAGTTGTCACTGAGCGGCACCGACAACCAACGTGGGGACCATAATCTCCTAGAACGCGCCTTCCTTGGGTTAAAGTTGTGATAAATATCTGCAATCACGGCGGCGATGATCTTGTCGGATCGGCGGTCCAGGTGAAGGGCTTTGGCTGCTGGTTGTGCTCGGCGAGGAACGGTTGATGGCGGCCTGGAGGTCGACGACGGAGTGGAAGACGCCGTGTTTCAGGCGCCGCTTCGACAGCTTGGCGAAGAAGCCCTCTACCGCGTTGAGCCAGGAGCACGAGGCCGGGGTTCATGAAGCCCGCCGGACGCTCGCTTCGGCGCAGGCTGGTTGATCCGCAACCAAGTGAATCAGCCTGGATTCCGCTGTCGCCCGGCACTGGCGAATATCGTCTGATCCGATCATGGTGATGACGGCGGACCAGCTTTTCGACGATCCGAATTGCTGAAGGCGATGGTCCTGGCGCGCGATGTCGAGTATGCTCGCCTGACCCAGATCATCAAGGAATTGCAGCGTCACCGCTTCGGTCGCCGGGCCGAGATCCTGCCCGAAGATCAACTGCTCCTTGGCCTCGAGGAGGCAGAGCAGATCGAGGCTGCCGGCGAGGAAGACGCCGAACGTGCCGATTCTGCCGTGCGCAGGGTGCGCACCGCAAGCGGCGGACGAACCGGGGTGCGCTTCCGCCGCATTTGTCTCGCGCATCGAGAGGTCATCGACATCGAGGACCATGCCTACCCATGCTGCCGCAACGGACTACGGTGAGACTTCAGCGAGCGGCTCGACATCGTGCCGGCGCAGCTGCGCGTGATCGTCGTGCGCCGGCCCAAATATGCCTGTCGTGCTTGCGAGGACGTGGTCGTGCAGGCTCCGGCGCCCGCCCGGCTGATCGAAGGCGGTCTGCCGACCGAGGCGACGGTCTCCCAGGTTCTGGTCCCAAATATGCCGATCACGTGCCGCTCTATCGTCAGGCGCAGATCTATGCTGGGCAGGGTATCAATCTGGATCGCTCCACGCTCGCTGACTGGGTCGGCCGCGCGGCCGGGAATCTAGTTCGGTTCACGAGCGGCTGCTGGAGAAGCTGAAAGCCTCGCCGAAGCTCTTTGCCGACGAGACACGGCGCCAGTGCTGGATCCTGGCCGCGGCAAGACCAAGAACGGGCAGCGCCCGTGATGACCGACCATGGGACGGAAGCGACCCACCGGGCGTCGCCTATTTCTATGCGCCGGACCGAAAGGCGGAGCGACCGATTGTTCATCTCGCAGGCTTTGCCGGAATCCTGCAGGTCGACGGATATGGTGGATATCGGGTGCTCGCCGACAAGAGCGGCGTATGGCCCACGTGCGGCGGCGCTTCTACGAACTCGCCGCGGCTGGCCCAGCGCCGATCGCGAGCGAGGCGCTCCGTCGCATCGCAGAGCTCTATCACGTCGAGGACGACCAGTCGGCCGACGCACGTCGTGCCCGCGCCAGGAAAGGAGTCAGCCGATCCTGGCCGAGCTCCGATTTTGTCGTGTTCCATGAAGTCTCATGCACGGCCGCCGGCGCATCACATTTGCGCAAAATGAAAGTCGGCTCCTGTTCTCGAATGGAAACTACAAGCGCCTGCGGGACATACGACGATAGCACTGTGTACCCAGATCGATAGGTGATATTGTTGGGGTCCGAGACCACGAGTGTCTCAACGCTCCGGCAGTCCATTTCGGCTTTTACCGCGGCAACTCTGCGCAGATACTCCGAACGCGGAAAGGCCTGAGGTCCTCGGCTAATAGTCATGAATCCCTCCATTGGAATGTGACAGGATACGTTTCTAACGCCCAGAGTTTGTCGGCTTATAGGGTAGCTCGGGTTAATCCTCAAGCTGCCAGCGTCGACTCGACAAGGTTGACCCAATACCCAATGCCATAGGGGAGTGCCTCGTCATCAAAGTCATAGGCTGCATTGTGCAGGCCTGCAGACGATCCATTGCCCGCAAAAATAAGAGCCCCTGGCCGCGCCTGCAGCATGTAGGCGAAATCCTCGGATCCCATAAGCGGAGGGATCTCGTCATCGACGTTATCATCGCCGACCAGATTTCAGGCTGCGGCGGCCGCAACACTGCTTGGTCCGGTGTGATTAAACGTCAAAGGCTCAAGCCGGCGGTGTCTGAATTCGATCTTGGCACCGAAGCCGTTCCCAATTCCTCGGGCGCAGGCTTCGATCTGCAGTTCGGCGAAGTCTCGCAAAGCCGGCGACAGGCTGCGAACTGTGCCCCCGAGTTCGACGCTGTCGGGGATAGGTTGAAAGATTAGAGCCACTGCCCCCCTAAAATTGCGAGTTGATGCGAGATACTTGGCGGCTCCCAAGAGCATCGAGGTATGACCATCGTGTCCGCAGGCATGCATTTTGCCTTCATTCTCTGATATCCAAGGCTTCTTCGAAGCTTCGAGGATGGGCAACGCATCCATGTCGGCTCTCAGGCCAATTGTCGGACCATCTCCGTCGGCACCCTGAATGACGGCCACAATCCCGGTTTCGGCTATTCCGGTCTCAATGCGATCGATTCCGAAGGAAGCCAACTTCTCAGCGACATAACTGGAGGTAATATAAAGACCGTACTCCAGCTCAGGATTTTGGTGCAGGTAACGACGCCACTCTGTCGCTTCAGCTTGAATATCTCGGAATTCTTCAATGCCACGCATGCTGTGTAGCCTATGTCTCTTGGGAACGCGGTGATGATCTGGCATTAATGTGTCCCAACCGTTTAGATCATCGCTGGCACTTGTATCTCCTTGTGACATACATCTTGTCGCTCTGGCCTTGCATGACGATCGAAGGTCGGATCCGCCATTCGTTTTCCAGAGGATCAGTTGCCAAATGGAGTGTTTATATCGGCACCATCTTGGTTCGAGATAAACTCATGCGCATAGTCGGGCCAGATGACTTCAGAGCTGGTTCGCCACGTTTGTGGCCCTACAATTCTGATGAGAAGCGCACAACAATCGTGACTGACGATTGACGCTTGGATCTCATCCTGGTCGCCGCGCCGCACACCAGCGTCCTGTGATCGTGTGAACGCCAGGTAACAGCTTCCGTGGTTCGTTCCCGACCCCGCTTGAGCTTCTGCGGACGTACCTCGCTGGTCGTCCGAATTTCGAGCGTTGGTTCCAGCATGTAGCCCGTCATATTCATGAGCCTTGCGGTTCGAGCACCGCTGAGTGTTTGGGTCATGCAGGTGTGAGGCCTCTTTTTCACCGCAGCTGAGACTGGAGTTTTGGAACACGCTGAAGTCAAGGTTTAGGTTTCGGTGGGCCTTGATGCCTCGGCGCTCATGGTGCCGCGGGCTGCAGCGTGAGACCGATTTGTCCGAACAGGCTGGCGTCGGGACAGGCGGCGGCGAAGGCCAGGCGGACGCGCGAGACGGTTTCGAGCAGGTCGGCTGCGAGCACAGATCAATCCCGCTGTCGGGCAGCCGCCCGCAGGCGAGCTTGAAGGCCGGGTCGGTGCGCTGCCGATCGAGATCGTTGGCATCCTCGTGGCCGCATGCGATCGCAAAGATACGGGCGCGCAGAATGTCGGCCATAGCGTGCTCACCCGCTGTGGGTCGCGCGGATCGTGGTTCGCTGCGGCCAGCCTGTCGGCCAGTTGCAGGCGTCGCTCGGCTGCGGCCAAAAGCCTGACGCCGCCATCCGAAGTGATGCGTCCGTCATCAAACGCAGCTGTAATTTCTTGCGCCCAACGGCTGGAAATGAAAGCGGCAGCAACGTATCGCCGGTCATGGAGGGTGTGGCTCGCGACATGTGGCGGCAGGACTGGCTTAGTATAGAAGTTTGCATTTGATCGGACAGTTGGGGTCTGAGAATGGTCCGTTTTTGCCTGTCCGATGGGATTAGGCAGCGATCATTTTCTCCTTCGCCAGGGGGGCTGTGTCAAGGAAGGTCTGCATCGGCGTCTTGCCGAAGCACCAGCGGCCCTGATGTGGGCGCTCCTCATTGTAGCTTCTGACCCATTCATCCAGATCGGCCTGCAGCTCCTCGATCGAGCCGTAAATCTTCTTACGGAAGGCGACCCGGTAGAACTCGTCCAGCACCGTCTTGTGGAAGCGCTCGACGATTCGGTCCGTTTGCGGATTCTTGGTCTTGGTCCTGGAATGGTCGACATCCTCCACCGCCAGGTAGAGTTCGTATTCGTGGTGCTCGGGATTGCCGCTATATTCGGTGCCGCGGTCAGTCAGCACCCGGCTTAGCCTCACGTCGTGGCGTCGAAGAACCGCACCACGCGGTCGTTGAGGAGATCGGCGGCGGTGATCGGCGTCTAGCGGTCATAGAGCTTGGCCGAAGGCGACCTTCGAATAGGTGTCGAGGAAGGTCTGCTGATAGATGCGTTCCAACCCCCTTCATGTTGCCGACATAGAAGGTATCCTGGCCGCCGGAATAGCCCGGGTATTCACTCTCGAACTCACCATGCGCCTCCTTGTCCAGCTTGGCCCAGTGCCGCAAGTTGGGTCTCGGTGAGCACCAGCCCTTCCTGTGCGACCTTGGCCTCGAGCGCCTTGAGACTTCTTCGACGAAATCGGCGACCCACGCCGTATTGGCCGGAGTTGGCAGCACGAGCGTATGATATCAAGAAAGCCGGACATTGATGCGCGGCGAGAGCGTACGCCATCGAGTATCTGTCCCGTTCAAGGATTGGCCGAACAGGATGCAAGCGGACACGCGGGGTAGTAGACCCGGCGCTTGCTGGCCAGCAGAGCCATGTCAGGCGACATGCACAATTGACCCCTCTATTGCCTCACCGATCAATGTTACCGAGGGCTGCGGTGGCGACAGTGTGCGTATTTCAGGCGATCGTGAGCACGGATTTCACCGCATCGTGAGCACGGATTTCACGGGATCATGAGCAACGATTTCAGACGAGCGTGAGCAACGATTTCAGGTGATCGTGAGCACGTTTTCGGAGGTGCGGGATGCTTCGGCCGACAACTCAACCGGTTTACAGGATGCCTCGTTCAAAACGAGGAAGCCTGATGCCAACCCAGAGATTGTCGCTGCGCCGGATCAGAGAAGTTTTACGTCTAAGGCATGTCCAGGGCCTGACCGAACGCGTCATCGCGCACACTCTCGGGGTGAGCAACGGCGTCGTGCATGGTTATCTGCGGCGCGCCCGTCTTGCCGGGCTGAGCTGGCCCTGCCCGAAGGGATTGATGACGAAGGCCCCTTGAGCTGCTCCTCTTTCCGGCGCCCAAGGCTGCGTCGCAAAGTCCCCGGCGGCCGGTGCCTGATTGGAGCTATGTGGAGAGGGAGTTGCGCCGCCGCGGTGTAACGCGGGTGCTCCTGCGGGAAGAGTATCGCGCCGTCAATCCCGACGGCTTGGCTATACCTGGTTTTGCACGACCTTTGAGGCCTGGAAAGGGCGCACCCGCCCGACGATGCGCCAGACACACCTGGGCGGCTGAGAAGGTGTTCGTCGATTTTGCCGGCTACACCATCGACATCTTCGACCCGTCACCGGCGAAGCACGCCCCATGAAGCTGTTCGTCGCGACGATGGGCGCATCGAACTACACCTATGCCGAGGCCTGCCCGAGCGAGAGCCTCGCCGACTGAATCGGCGTGCATGCAAGCCTTTTTAGCTTTCTGGCTGGCGTGCCGAAGTTCGTCGTCTGCGACAATCTCAAGGCCGCTGTCACAAACCCAGATCGCTACGATCCCGGCCTCAACCGGACCTATGCCGAGATGGCGAGCCATTACGGCACAGCAGTCCTCGCGGCGCGGCCGAAATTGCCCAGCGTTGGGTGCTGGCGCGTCTGCGCAATCAGCGCTTCTTTTCCCTGGCCGAGTTGAACGCCGCCATCAGCGTGCTCGTCGCCGAACTCAACGCCCGCCAGATGCGTGGTTTCGGCTCCAGCCGTGCCGAACTCTTCGCCGAGCTGGACAGGCCGAAGCTGGGACAACTGCCGGACCAGCCATACGTCTTTGCGCGCTGGAAGCGGTGCCGCGTCGCGCCCGACTATCATGTCGAGGTCGACGGGCACTGGTATACCTCATCCGCGAACTCGTCGATGTGCGCATCGCCGACAACACCGTCGAGATCTTCCAGAAGGGTCAGCAGATCGCCAGCCACGCCCGCGCGCCCAACCGGCGCGGCCATACGACCCTTGCCGATCACATGCCGAGCGCGCATCGCCCCTACGGCCGGCGAGAAGATCGGTCCTTCCACGCCGCCTTCTTCGAGGCCGTCATCGCTGACCGGCCGCACCCCGAGCAGGGCTTTCGCACCTGTCTCGGCATTCTGGCACTGACCAAGAGTTTCGGTGATGCGCGTGTCGATGCAGCCTGCCAACGCGGCATCCTCATCAAGGCACGCTCCGTCGCCTCGATCCGTTCGATCCTCAAGAACGGCCTTGATCGCAGCTTCCTCGACGAGACCCCCGATCACCAACCCCTGCGCTACGGCAACATTCGCGGTCAGGGCTATTTCCACTGAACCAGGGAGAACCCAATGCTCACCCATCCCACCCATGAACGGCTGATCGCACTCGGCCTGACCGGAATGGCCAAAGCCTTCGAGGAGCAACGACGATCACCGGATCTCGATGCCCTGTCATTCGAGGAACGCATCGGGCTGCTTGTCGATCGCGAAGCCGCCGAGCGCGACACCAAACGGCTCACGACGCGCCTCAAATTCGCCGCGCTGCGACAAAGCGTATGCGTGGAGGATGTCAATTTTGCGCACGCCGCGCGGCATCGACCGCGCTGTCTTCGCCAGGCTCGTCAACGGCGACTGGATCGACCCCCACGAGAATCTCCTGGTCACCGGCGCAACCGGCGTAGGCAAGAGTTGGCTTACCTGCGCGCTCGGCCACAAAGCCTGCCGCGACAATCGCTCGGTGCACAGTGCTCATTTCACCTGCCATCGCGGCGGCAGGTGGCAGGGGCAAGCTCGTGGTCCAGCCCCCGTCGAGGATGGCCAGCCCAGCCATTTCCATGCGCCAGACCTTCACCAGCCGTTGCACCATTCTGATGTTCTTGTCTTCGAAGCGAGCTGGATCGATGTCCTTCAGCCGTTGTAGCACGGCGGCTGCCGAGAGGGCGGGATCTTCCTTCAGCCATTCCTTGATCCGCGCCTCAAAGGGCTCCTACATGCTGGGTCTTTTCGGCCAGGGCTTCGTCCGCCGATAGGGTCGCCGACGCGTTGGCCGTGTCTCGCGTTCTTCCAGGCTGTTTTCAAGTTCGCGGCGAAGCTCTGGAGATCGACGACCAACGGCTCCTCGATTTTCGCATTCAGGCCACGACGATCGACCCGCTTTCCAAGCTCTTCCTGTGCGGCGCGGATGCAGGCAAACAGCAGCACAGGGTCAGCTGTCTCCATTATTGCCCGTAGCCGCTCCTTATCAGTCTCGGCCACTTTCGGATGCGCAAGAACACGGGCCGCGGGTGGAACTGGCGGATGATAGCGCTTGATCACACGGGCGCCGATCCGTGTCTTCTCCTGCAACTTGAATGACGGTTGGAACAGATTGGCGTAAGCCGCACCACAGCGTAGAAGCGTTCAAGGGCAGCCGTCGCATCCATGCCGACAAACCGGCCATAGCCCACTAGGCGGCGCACGATGGCGCCGTTCTTCTGCTCCACATGCGCTTGGTCGTGCTCTCGATAAGCGCGAGAGCGTGTCACCTCCAAATCCTCGCTGCGGCACCAGGAAACAACCGACGCGTTCATGAACGCGCTGTCGTTGTCAAAGTGGACACCCAGCAGTCGAAAGGGAAACCGCGAGCGGGCCTGCTTGATCGCCATGATCACATTGCCGCTGTCGCGCGTGCGGACCGGCATGCATTCGGTCCAGCCGCTGGCAACGTCGGTCAGCACCATCGTCTGCACGAAGCTCCCCGATGAAAACGGGCCCGATTGGGCCACAAAATCGACCTCAACAAAGCCGGGCGGCGGATCATTCCAATCGCCGAAGGTGCGAACTGGCACCGAGCGGCGAACTGCCGAACTCATTCCTGCCCGGCGGCGCTGGCCGCCGCGAGCGACGATGCGGACCTCGATCAAAAGCCGATCTATCGTCGCCGGGCTTACTGGCAGCAGTTTGCCGCGGAGCGCCTCATCGAGTGCTAACCGGCCATGTCGCTCAAGCGCGGGCAATAAGACAGGGATCAACGGCTTAAGACGTTTGGAACACAGCCGCTCCGAAGCCTCCCACAACACGATCAGCGCTTCGCGGACATCGCTATCGTAACGGCGGCTGTGGCTCTTGCCCGCAGACGGCCTCTGCTCACGATGTTCATAACACGGATCGCGTGCTTGCGATGATAGCCCGTTACCGCCACGAACTCATCCAGAATGCGCCGCTTGTCATCTCGACACGCCCGCTCGATAACGCTCCACGATCGCCGCTGTCAGTTCCGACCGTGTCGCCATGCCGAGCCCGCCATCCGTCCCCCGAACCGGAATGGCACGACCTCTCCATCCCTTTCGGAACAGGGACAGTATCGGTAACATTTTGATTGAGGCAATGCGCCCGGAGGGTTGCAATGAAGTACCTCTTCCGGGCCGAGCGGCTTGCCTTCTCTTGCTGAAGAAGCGCAGCGGCCGACGAAGTCGGCAGTGCAGTCCATTTTAGCTGCCATGTTTGCCCTTGAACTGCGCGATCATCGGCGTCCCGTGACCGCTTGAACGCCATGGGTAGCAGTCTCCCTGGGACAAGATTCGCAAAGGAACCCGTTGGACGCCTCTTCATTGCTCTATTTCGCTTGTGTTCGGAAGTTCGAACTCGGTAGCAGCGTCCAGGCCCCCCCAATGCAGGATGGCGTGTCGGTCTGTGGATCGTGGGGCAAGCCGCCCAGCGAAAAAAGCGGGTCGCCCGAAAGGCTGCATACAGCCTTCAGTTCGCCCGCCAGCACGCGGCTATGTGTTGCGCCCCCACTTCGATGGCTGGCGGTTCTTGTTCTCGGCAGCGGTCGAAGGCCTGTGGGCAGCGCGGATGGAAACGGCATCCCTTCGGCATTCGCGCAGCACTTGGAACCTCGCCTTGCAGGGTGGGCAGTTCCCTATGACCTGCCTCGCCGCCAATCTGCGGCGTTGCGTTACGCAAGGCGACAGTATAGGGATGGCGGGGGTTGAATGTGATCTCGTCGGCGCTACCGATCTCAACCACACGTCCCAGATACAAGACCGCAATCCTGTCGGCTATCAGCCAGGCGAGCGGCAGATCATGAGTGATGAACAGCAGCGCCATGTTGCGCTTATCGCGCAGATCCACCAAGACCTGAAGGATTTGTGCGCGTATCGACACATCAAGCATCGACACAGGTTCGTCAGCCACGATGAGTTCTGGCTTGACGGCAAGCGCTCCGGCGATCACGACCCGCTGTCGCTGCCCGCCGGACAGTTCGTGCGGAAAGCGGGAAAGGAAGTCACCGGGAGGATTGAGCCCGGCGGCCGCAAGCGCCTCGCTCACACGATCTGCAAGCTGTTTGCCATTCTCGACCAACCGCAGGGAGCGCAACGGCTCCGCCACGACATCGAATACGCTGTGTCGCGGGTTGAGCGCCTGATATGCGTCCTGGAAAATCATCTGCACGCGATGCCGGTAAGGACGTAGGGCCGAGGTGCCTCGCTCCGAGGTCATGTCACGGCCATTGAACAGCAACCTGCCGCCTGTTGGCTGAGCAAGTTTGGTGATGACTCGGCCCACCGTCGTCTTGCCGCTTCCCGATTCCCCAACCAGGGCGACGATCTCGCCGCAACCTACATTGAGGTCGATCCCGTCCACCGCGCGCACGGCGCCAGCAGGTCGGCCCAGAACACGGTCGAACATCCCGCCCTGGATAGGAAAATGGACCTGCAGGTTCTCCAGACGCAGAATATCGGCGGTGTCAGGCATGAACGGCAACCTTGTCTTCTTGCGAGGGCCGGCAAAGGTGACAGGCGACCCGTCCCTGCCCCAATTTGTCGAGATTCGGGACTTCAGTCCCGCAAACCCCGATCGCTGACGGGCAACGTGGATGGAAGGAGCACCCTGACGGTCGATTCATTAAGTTAGGGGCATCACCTGGAATGGGTCGGATCACCTTTTTGCCATTAGCGGGGTTCGGGATCGAGTCGATGAGCAGACGGGTGTAAGGATGTTTGGGCTTGGCGAAGATCTCAGCGACAGTGCCATCCTCGACGATCCGGCCCGCATACATGATCATCACGCGATCGCAAGTTTCGGCAACGACTGAAAGATCGTGGGTAATCAGGATGAGGGCGAGATTGAGCTGTGATCGCAACTCAGCCAGCAGTTTGACTATCTGAGCTTGCGTAATGACATCCAGTGCGGTCGTGGGCTCATCGCCGATAATGATTGAGGGGCGACATGCGAGCGCCATCGCAATCATCACCCGTTGTCGCATCCCGCCCGACAACTCGTGAGGATAGGCGGCGCCGCGATCGGCCGGGATGCCGACAAGTTCGAGCAACTCCCTTGCTCGGGCGATCGCGTCAGCCTTCGGCATCCCGAGCTTCAGCATGCATGGCTCGGCGATCTGCTTTATGATTCGGTGAACGGGATTGAGCGCATTCATCGCGCCTTGAAAGACGACGGACGTCTCGCTCCAGCGGTGTGACCGCATTGCCACATCATCGTCGATCGGCAGTCGCTCTCCACGATAACGGACCACGCCATGGCTGACCTTTGCATTTGGTGACAGCAGACCCGCGATCGCCATTGCAGTCGTGGTCTTGCCACTGCCCGATTCTCCGACGAGGGCAACGGCTTCTCCGGCTTGGAGATTAAAGCTCACGCGGTCGATCGCACGCAATGAAACGCCCTTGAGTCCATAATCAACGGAAAGTCCGTCAACCGACAGAAGCGAGGCGACGGCGTTTTGAGAGATGTCGTTCATGGAATCAGACGCCGGCGTGGATTGAAGGTGTCGTCAAGCGCATTGCCAAGAAGTACGAAGCCAAGTGCAACCGTGAGCACGCAGACTCCCGGTGCGCCGAGATACCACCAGGCTCCAACACTTGCCGCGCCAGCGCGCTGTGCGAGGGAAAGCAAAGTGCCCCACGAAGGCTGCAGTGGATCTCCGAGTCCGAGAAATGAGAGTGAGGTCTCGATATAGATCGCGTTGGCGACGACGAGGGCGCCATTGGCGGCGATCTGCGGCACGAGGTTGGGCAGAATGTGCCGCACCATGATGCTGAAGTCACTGGTGCCCGCGACCCGGGCGCGATCCACGAAAAGCCGCTCCCGAAGCGACAGTGTCTGGCTGCGGATTACGCGCGCGATAAAGGACCAGCTGGTCAAGCCGATGACTATAACCACTACAAATAGAGAGGTACGAAAGCCAAGGATCTCACGGCCGCGGCCCACGACTTCGACGAACACTGGCGCAATCACTAGCGCCAGCACGAATGGCGGGACGATGAAGAAGAAATCAGTCATTCGCATCAGCCAATTGTCGACCCTGCCGCCGAAGTAGCCTGCCGTTATGCCGACCGTGGTTCCGACGATGACACTGATAACGGTCGCTATCAGTGCGATGGTCAGGGAGATCCGCGCACCATGGACCACGAGATTGAGAACATCCCGCCCGACCTCATCCGCGCCCAGCAGATGCTCGCTGTCGGGCGGTGTAAGGAAATCCCCGGTTGCGGTGGCTGCCGTCTCGAGTGGACCGACCAGCGGACCAGGTACTGCGGCAAATACGAGGAAGAAGGTCAAAGCCGCCACGCCAACCCAAGCGCCGCCCCGTTGAAAGAGCCGGCCGACGAAGGCTTTCATTGCGCGCAATCGGACCTGCCTACGAGTTTCCGCAACAACTTCGCTCATTGCCTTACCCTGGGGTCAAGAAGGCCGTAGGCCAAGTCGGTGACAAGGTTTGCGACAACGATAGAAGCACCGAGCAACAAGAAGACACCCTGAAGCACAGGATAGTCTCGAGCGTTGAGTGCCTCGACCGTCAGACCGCCGATCCCCGGCCAGGCGAACACGGATTCAACAGTAATGGCACCCGCCACTACATAGCCCAAGTTGAGCGTCACCAAGGTCAAGACAGGCAGCATTGCGTTGCGGAAGGCATGACGCATCAGCATCTGACCACTAGTCAGCCCCTTAGCCCGGGCTGTCACCATATAGTCCTCGGCCACAACCTCGCTCATGGCAGCACGCGCCACCAGCACATATTGGCCCATCAGCCCCAAGGCCGCCGTGGAGGCTGGAAGGACGAGATGCCGCACGTAGTCGGCTAACCAGTCCAGAAAGCCTGTGGTGGCCCCTGGCGAAGATGCACCGTAGCCCGGGAGCCAGCCTAATGACGTGCTGAAGGTCACCACCAGCAGCATGCCGAGCCAAAACGATGGCGTAGAGTAGAGCACCAACGAGGCACCGGTGGCGATATGATCAACAACTCTGCCTCGCCGCCAACCAGCGTAGATGCCGAGCATGACCCCAGAAACGATGGCGAGGACCTGGGCGACACCGACTAGCGCAATGGTGGCGGGCAGCCGCTCCAGCAGAAGGTCTGCGACACGCCTGCCCTTGAACTTGAAGCTATAGCCCAAGTCGCCCTTTGCCGTTGCCGAGACATAATCGAGGAACTGATCCGGGAAGAGCGGCCGATCGAGGCCCCAGCGCTGGCTCTGCGCCTCGATCTGCTCAGCAGTCACAGCGGCGCGCGCGCCCCCCAACAGCAGTCTAGCAGGATCGCCCGGAATGACTCTGAACAAGATGAAGTTCAGGATCGCAACCATCAGAACCGTCACAACCGCCCTAAGGATGATACCTCCAATGCGCCGGCTGGTCGGACCTGCCTGTCCGTTGTTAGCCACCTCAGACCGGCCTCAACCGATCAAACGGATAGTAGGCCTGCTGCGACACAATGTCTGTCGTCCCCCATCCTCCGAAGCAATCCTTGCGACGCGCCTCAAGCACGAACGGATAGCTCAGCATGATGTAGGGCGCTTCGGCGTAGATGAGGCGCGCCGCCTGATCCACCAGTTTCTGGCTCTGCTTAAGGTCGACGGTGACCGCGACATGAGATAAAAGTTGATCGAACTGTTCGCTGCTCCAGTAAGAGGTATTAGAGACGTCAGCACTTTTTCCGAATTTGAGTATGCCAACAGCGCTGGGAGAGTTCCAGCTAGAAGAGACAAGCAGATCCCAGCCTCCTCCACCCTTCGCCGGAGTTGCCGCCCGGGCATCAAGTGCGCCGGAGTCTAGCTGTGTCACCGACACGGGAATGCCGATTTGCCCCAACCAGCCAGCGATAAGCTGCACGGCCGCGATTGGGATTTCGAGAGTACCAGACACTGTTCCGGTGATCAGCTCAAGCTGGAAGCTCTTGCCCTCCTTGTCCTCTCGGACGCCGTCCCCGTTTGCGTCCCGATAGCCAGCGGCATCCAGCCGGCGGCCAGCCTCAGCAAGATCAAAGTGGCGCGTGACGTCGCCTAGGTCAGAGTAGTAATCGGTAGCCACTGGCATCACCACCCCCACACCCGGATCTGCGTGACCGCGGTACGCTCGATCCACGATGGTCTTCTGGTCGATGGCGTAACCGATCGCATCGCGAAACGCCCGATCCTGCAGGGCCTTGGTGCTGCCTGCGCCATCTCCCGACGCCGTGTTGAATGCCAGATAATCTCGCTGCTCGACGCGCGATTCACCCACGACGATGTCAGGATTCTTCGAAAGATCGACCCACTGGGCAGCCGTCAGGCTCACTCCATAGTCCAGGTTGCCGCTCTTCAGGCCTTGAGCGATGGGATCCGCCGTGTTGAAGTTGTGGTAAATCATGCCGGCCGTCCCTGGCCGCCCCGTGCGGAAGTACGGATTCGGGGAGAGGCGTACAAACTGGCCCTGCCGGAACTCGGAAACGATCATCGGCCCCGTGCCTACCAGCGGCGGGTCGTTGCGGAAGGTGCTGACCACGTCCGTATAGCTGATATCCTTCCAGATGTGCTCGGGGACAATCATATTAGCGTTGTCGATCGGCCAGCGGGTGGGGACCTTGGTCGTAATTTGCAGCGTCTCGTCGTCAAGGGCCACTATCGATTGCACCTGATCGAAGCCACTGGTGTTGTTCCAGCCACTGCCGGTCAGTTCGTCTGGCCTGCCCACTGAGGCGCGGATGTAGTTATAGGTGAACGCAGCGTCCCTGGCCGTGGCAGGCTCGCCATCCGACCACTTCATGCCGGGCCAGATTTTGAAGGTCCAGGTGACATTGTCATCGGCGACGGACCACGATTTGGCGAAGCCCTTTCGATCTTCGTGTCGCTGGGGATCCACGCCGACCAAGAAGTCGTAAGTGAAGACCAGCGGCCAGAAGTTGCTCCAGGAAGCGAAGGGATTCATAGTATCAGGGGCGCCGATTGCGCCAATGCGCACGATGTGATCCTCGCACGAGGACGAGGCGAACGCCCTTGAGCACATGCTCCAAGTTACTGTCGATCCGAGCAGCATCGCTTTCAATGCAGTGCGGCGGCTAAGTTGCCATTTCTCCACCTTGTAAGTCCTCCCAAGCTCACGTTGCGCCGTTAGCCTCACAAACAAAATAACAGCATAATTCTTCGCCTTCCGCGAAATCGGCCTCTTTTTTGCAGGGAAGCTGCGTTTATTTCCAGCTTACGCCAATTTCCGGCGAGCTCGCAGCAGCCCCCTGGTGCGAGTCAGTCACACCCAGGGAAATTCTCCGTGACCTAAAGGGCTAAAAGGCGCACTGTGCTCGCCCGCAATTCAGCTGCTGCGTCACGTGTTTTGAAGATGGGAACAGACGCCGCCGGAAACACAGCATCGAGCGTTTCATCGACTACTTCAACAAGACCAGGGAACGCCTTTCAAATGGACCTGGCCGGCAAACCCTTGACCGCACACCAATGCGTCCAAACTTCCACCGACGGTCCTAGTCGTTGAGTGTGTTCTCATTGACGACTCAATGACCGCCTAGTGTGAACTGCGAATTGGCGGCACTCCGAACGCCCTTGGCGCCGATAACTGCCGGGTCAATTTGTTCCGAGTCGACCTACTGAATGGGCAGCCCCCCCGGGACAAATTCAGCTTCTTTTCGACAAGGCTGATTTCGCTGCGCGCCCCGTGCAGGTGCGGGCGCTTGCGCTTTTACACCCGGGATGATGGGAAGGAGAATTTTCGACGGATATCTCTCCGAGTGAAAAACTCTATTGATGGAAGCGGCGCCGGTCGGCATCACGCCGGAGATAGGATTCGGAGCGCCGATGGTTAGCTCAAGGCAATGCCCTTGCCGGACTACGTGAGCAATTGGCGACACTAGCGACATTCGTATCTCGTAAATTTCACCTGGAACGAGTTTCTCCCTTTCGCAAAATACATGAACGACTTCGTCAGAATAGGTCCGCGTTTCGTCGACGGCGCGAAGGGAAGCGCGCAGACGTCCTGCTACTAGGAAGAGTACATTGCCGGCAGGATCGACGTCCTTCAACGTCAATTCCAGGTCGGTGTCATCTCCATTATCGATGCTGAGATATAACGTGACTTCCGGGTTTCCAAGCAGCGCCATCTCGGCCGTCGCCGGGGCAGTCCGATAATTCAGTACGCCTCCGGCATAAGGCTTAATCGCGAACAGCTGATTGCTTCGGTAGAATTCTGTACCCGCGGGATAAAGGTAGGCGCGAGGGCCCTCGTTCGAGCTAGCACCGGGTTTATCAGCTGAAATCTTGGCATCGGCCGTTAGATAGTAGCAATGTCGCTCGACTGCCGGTTCTGGCCAAGACTCGTGTCTTGTAACCCAACCCGCAACTGACTTTTTGGAGTCTCCATCGGGTTCCCAGACTTCCCAATAGACGGTGACGGGCAATTCCTGTTCTATTCCGTTCTCAACGCCCTTCACCCAGCGATCCAGGAATCTCATCCGCTCTTCGTCCACAATTCTATAACTCTGTGGCCCAGGCCCACCAACTCTATGATCGCCATTCATCAGGACAAGTTTCTTATGCTTGACGTTCGGCATCAGCTGAGTAAATAGGCGAGCACTTTCCTTAACCGCTGCACCGGATTCGTCCTGCCACGAGGCAATAAGCATAGTGGGCACAGCGACCTTGCCGGCGACCTCATCGCGGGCCAAATAGATCGAATCCCACCACTCATCCTTCAATGGGCGCTCTCGCACTTCGTTGAAGAATGAACGTTTGACGAGTTGCCGGCTGCCTCTACGAATTGCCGCGCATTCAGTATCGCCGGCCCTGAGCCGGCTCTCCACTCCGCTAACCTCGTGAACGTATTGACTATCAATGGACCATGTTATCGCTCCGACCGTCGGCATTCCGCCCACAGCGAAGCAATCCTCGTAGGCATCCTCGACGCCGCTTCCCACAATGGCCTTGAGATGAGGAGGCTGTTCTGCTGCGATCCAGAATTGAACCGTACCGGCAGATGAATTCCCGACAAGCCCAACATTGCCGTCGCTCCAGGGCTGCTCGGCGATCCATTCAACGATTTCCGCACCATAGATTCCTTCCTTGCGGTCGCCCCAATGCTCGATGATGCCTTCCGAACAACCCGTCGCAGGGAAGTTGGCGCCAACGAAAGCGTAGCCAGCTTCCAGAAATGGCTTCACTAGATTGAAAGGTGAGGCACTCGCCGCGTATGGGTCGTAGAGGAAGACTGTAGGATATCGGCCCGACTTTTGCCGCCATGAAACATAAGCGATCCGGGTTCCGTCCTTCATAGGCACGTAGCCGATGTCGCGGATCACGTCAGCTTCATCAAGCTTCATCTTTGACCCCCATTTGATCTTTTGGCCTTAAACTTCGCGAGTGTGAACTCTTCATCGTATGCGTCCGAGGCTGAGATTGAGTCACTTGCGCCAATCCTGAACGAGTCCCTCAGCAATAGGGGTCCGTTCTGGAGTGCACGGTTCCGTTTCTTAAACGGTAGCATCGTCCAATGTGCGGCTTGCGCGAATTCTCGTCCGCGCACGCAGAAAACCTTCGTTCTCTTGCTTCAGCGCATACATCCCGGTGATGGCCAGCGCGATTCATGGCCTACGATGATTGGGCAGACACCAAAATCACCTCGATTCAGGTTTATGCATATTTCGACATCGACGTCAGGTTGCCTGTTCAGCCTTCGTTCATAACTGGACTCTGTTCTCCATGCGAAGTAATGCCGGAAAAGCAGTATTGCGTCTTTCGTTACCCGTCGGCCGTCTGGAAGAGGTGTCTCCATGCCAAATCAAGATGGTTAAACCATTGACGAACTGAACTGGTCGAGCCGAAGGCGGTGCTTGCCGCCTGACGCCACCAAAGGTTTCCTCCTGTCACCCGACGCTTGATCCCGGCGGTTTTTTTGCGATGATTGGCCAGAGGCCCTCTTTCCCACTTCAGTCGGATCGTAGCCAGCGGTGAACAGTCAGTGCCGCGAAAAAAGGTGACGATTAGTCGGCCGTGAACTATCCGCAAACCGTTGATCTGGCATCCTGATTAGGGCGGAGGTCGGCTTTGGAATTGCAGGATTTGCGGTGTTTGGGCACTGTTTTCTTGCAATTCGATTTTGCGATTCCCTTGTGCTGCGGAGCGTGATTCAGTCGGTCGGCGGCGGCGAATCGAGGGGAACGCAGTGTCTAGGCCACGCGAGAAGCGCGAGAGGGGAGAGCAGGATCTTTTCCGCTCCAGGCTCGATCAGATCATCAACATGAAGCACGAGCTGGTGCGCCTGGCGCAGGCGATCGACTGGCCGGTGCTGGAGGAGTGTTTCGGTGCGGTCTATTCGGACGGTCCCGGCATGCCGGTGCGTCGAATTCCTCCAAAGGAGGCTCGCGGAGGGGAAACAGCAAGCCGGTCGCGGCAACGAGGTTGTCCCCGCCGGGACGGTGGTTGTGGCGACCTCGTTGAATCATGCGTCATGTGAACGTCGTTGCACACGTTGAGGCGTCCAGCCGTAAATTAAAGGGCCGATTCACATTCGGCCTCTTTGAAGAGCTGCTTGCCTTTTCGATCGCCACCCTGACTAGAGCTCAAAAATCTTTCGCGGTGCACTCGTTAGAACGTCCACTCCCGACTCTGAGACCCGGAAGGTTTCGCTAATTACATAGCCGAAATCTTCGTCGATCCAATTCCCGAGCATCAAATGGAAAGTCATGTTTGGGGTTAGGACCGTAGTATCGCCGTCCTTCAAGCTCGCCGTTGGTTCCAGCCAGCCAATGCCGTGGGCGTAACCACAACGCGTTTCCTTATGAAGTCCTTGCTTTCCGATTGTCCGATAGAAGGCATTGGCCACATCACTGCACGTGGCTCCGGGCCGTATTGTTTCGAGTGCAGCCTCAAGGCCTGCCACTTGGATCTCATGGACCCGGCGTAGCCGGTCCGACGGAGCACCTATCGAATACGTCCGCATGAGACCAGCATAATAACCATGCCGCGAACCGCCCAGTTCGAGATTGATCTGCGAGCCTTGGCGAAATACATCATCGGCCCACGGGATGTGGCAAGTACCTGTGCGCGGCGACGCACATAGGTACACAGGAGGTATCCTCGTTCCAGGCTTCCCGTTCGCTCCGCGCACCAAGGCTCCTACGATTTCCGCAATTGCGTCGGCCTCGCGCGCACCAGGGCGAATCACCTCAACCGCACGCAGCACTGCAGCATCGGAGATAGCGGCACACTCCCTCATCACCGCGATCTCGAGATCGGATTTGACAAGCCGTATCCAAGTCACAAGTTTACTGCAGTCGACGATCTTGGACGCCGGCAGGCGCGATTTGAACTTATCGGGCGCCCGCGGCGGCAGATCATCCAGCTCAAAGCCTATGCTCTGCTTCGCATAACCAGCTTCTTGAATATAGTCTATGACTGCGTCATATCCATCTTTCTCCGAGTTTCCGATCAAGGATTCAGGATAGGCAATTATTTTGTCGTGTTCCATGAAAGTTTCATGCAGGGCCGCCGGCGCATCACATCTGCGCAAAATGAAAGTCGGCTCCGGTTCTCGAATGGAAACCACGAGCGCCTGTGGGACATAAGATGACAGCGATGTGTAGCCAGATAGATAAGTGATATTGTTGGCGTCCGAGACCACGAGTGTCTCAACGCTGCGGCGGTCCATCTCGGCTTTTACCGCGGCAATTCTGCGCAGATACTCCGAACGCGGAAAAGCCTGAGGTCCTCTGCTAACAGACATAAATCCTCCATACGAATGCAAGACGACACGTCTCTAACGCACAACTGTTGAGTACTTCGCGGTACTGATTCTTAGCTCAAGCGTATGTAGGCTTTAGCTCTGTTAACAATCGTCAAGCTGCCAATGTCGACTCGACTAGGTTGACCCAATAACCAATTCCATAGGGAAGTGCCTCGTCATCAAAGTCATAGGCTGCATTGTGCAGGCCTGCAGACGATCCATTGCCCGCAAAGATAAAAGCACCCGGCCGCGCCTGCAACATGTAGGCGAAGTCCTCGGAGCCCATCAGCGGAGTGATTTTGTCATTGACGTGATCATCGCCGACCAGATTTCGGGCTACAGCGGCCGCAACATTGCTTGGTCCGGTGTGATTAAACGTCAAGGGCTCGAGCCGTCGGTGGCTGAGTTCAATCTCCGCACCGAGGCCGTTCGCAATCCCTTGCGCGCAGACTTTGATCTGCTGCTCGGCGAAGTCTCGCAAAGCCGGCGATAGGGTGCGAACTGTACCTCCCAGTTCGACGGAATCGGGGATAATGTTGTATGCTTGGCTGGCATTGAACCTGGTAACCGATATGACAAGCGCTTCGGTTGGGTTGGTGTTGCGCGACACCAAAGTCTGCAGGGCCAGAACTATTTGCGCACCAACGACGACAGGATCGATAGTCGTGTGCGGCGAAGCGGCGTGGCCGCCCCTGCCCTTCACGATAAGATCAAATTCGTCGAGCGCAGCCATAATCGAACCATCACGTATCCCAAATGTACCAATGCTCATGCCTGGCATGTTGTGCATGCCAAATACCTGGGAGATGTCATAGCGGTCCATTATTCCTTCCTGCACCATCCTTTGAGCGCCGCGGCCAGCCTCTTCGGCGGGCTGGAAGATCAGAGCAACGGTCCCTTTAAAGTTGCGAGTGGCTGCGAGGTACTTGGCAGCCCCCAAGAGCATCGCGGTATGACCATCGTGTCCACAGGCGTGCATTTTGCCTTCGTTCTTTGATGTCCAAGGCTTCTTTGACGCTTCGAGGATGGGCAACGCGTCCATGTCGGCTCTCAGGCCGATTGTCGGACCACCTCCGCCGGCACCCTGAATGACGGCCACGATGCCGGTCTCGGCGATTCCGGTGTCAATGCGATTGATTCCGAAGGAGGCCAACTTCTCAGCGACAAAACGGGAGGTATTGTGAAGCCCGTACTCCAGCTCAGGATTTTGGTGCAGGTAGCGGCGCCATTCGGTCGCCACAGCTTGAATATCTCGGAATTCTTCAACGCCATGCATCTTGTTTAGCCCACATCTCTCAGGATCGGTATTGATGACCAATGGAACAACTTTCCTACCGTCTAGAACGCTTCACCCCTACCGCACCGTTCTACTCTGGCGCCACAAGTTGCATCACAATGAAACATGAGTTGCGAGTTCGCTCTCAATAGGATCAGTTGCCCCTGATCGCTTAGTCAAATGCAGTGTTTATATCGTCCCCATCTTGGTTCGAGATACTCCGGGCGGTGTATCTTTCCCGGCGGCGCAAGGACGGCACCTCGCTCGGCCGGCGACTACGACAGCGCGCCTCACGCAATCAGTGGCAAATCGAGTCTCGAACGACACCAGCTCATGTACAAGCAATCCGGTCTCGACTACCGTACGCTGCGATCGCCACCAATTTAAGATAAATCGGAGGGGGCTCCAACTGAGAACGTGCGCATTATCGCCCAGACGTAGCCGTGGCGGACACCGCCTATCTCAAGGTTGATCTGACCATGGCGGATGACATCTTCGCTCCACTGAATGTGGGACGTACCCGTACGTGGAGAAGAGCAGAGATACATCGATGCAAGGTCGGTGCCAGCTTTGCCGTTTGCCCCGCGAGCGAGTTGAGCTGCGACCTCTGCGATAATGTCGGCTTCACGAACGCCAGATCGAATAGCTTCGGAGGCTTTCATGACTCCCGCATCAGCGATTGCGGCGGCCTCACGCATCAGCGATAATTCGAGGTCAGACTTAATCGTTCGGGTCCATGCGACAGAATTGGTGCAATCGACGATCCGAGTGTTTGGCAACCGTGACTTGAACTTCTCCGATGACCTTGCTGAGAGATAACCAAGCTGCACGCCCACTGTACGATTTACAGCACCCAACTCGTTCAAAAAGTCGATGACCGCGTCGAAGCCGTCCTTTTCGGGATTGCCGATTAGCGCTTCCGGATACCCGATGATTTTGCCGCGGCTCATGAAGGTCTGGTGTACCGCTGCAGGTGCATCCTGACGACGCAATATGAATGTGGGTTCTTCGTCTTTCAAAGAAACCACAACCGCCTGCGGCACATATCCCCATCTAGCCGTATAGCCTGTCAGACACGTAATGTCAGATGAGTTTCCAACAATGTGTGTGTCGATTTCAAGCTGGTCCATTTCGGTCTTCAGCGCTGTGAGCCGCCTCAGAAATTCGGTACGAGGGAAAGCTTGGGGTCCTTTAACAGCCGGCATATCTGGCTCCTTCAGACGGTTGGCCTTTTGATGACTTAGGGGCGCTTGTTCTTTCATGGGGTCGCCACCCGCTGCCGCTTCCCCAACAGCGATGTGCGCGCGAGTCTCGGCCTTCGCTGTGGACTTAGCGCTGCCACTGACGGATGAGCGTGTTCACGGCTTCGCTTTGGTCGATGTGGATGTCATGCCCTGCATCATTCAGCAGGTGGAAATCTGAACTGCTGATCAGCTTTGCCAGGTTGAGCCCTTGCTCCGGCGTCACGGTGGGGTCGTTCTTGGACCAGATAACCAATGTCTGGACCTGAAGCCTTGCAAGATGCGGTAAGATGTATTTCTGCTGGAGCAGCGCATAGAGACGCAGGTTTGTCTCCTCTTCCGGCAGGCTCTGGAAGATCTTCCATTGTCCCCGCGCCGCAGCCCGCCGGTAGGCCGCCCGCTTGGCGTCTTCCACATCTTGCCCGTAGGCGCGGGTGGCTTTTCGCCACGCGGCGAGGTATTCCTCTTCGCTCGGCATCCGGCGCGAGTAGTCGTAAGCCTGCCGGCAAGCTTGGGCCCAGGCTTCGTCACGTTCGTCTCCAAACACCGGTGACACTGAATTGGCGGTCAGGAGTACGAGCTTGGAAATAAGATCAGGGCGCACGATCGCCACCCGCGCGGCGACGAAGGCTCCTTCAGAATGGCCGACTAGCGTGATTTGCTTCAATCCCAGCGCTTCGATAAAGCTAATCACATGATCCACACGACCGAGCCGGTTGATGTATTTGCCATCAGCGGGGTAATCCGTCCCACCGAAATGGAGCTGATCAATTGCAATCACCCTGAATTGATCGGATAGCCCGTTCAACTGGCGAACAAAAGAACTCTTACCCTCTTCGCCGAAATCGGCACCGTGCAGGAATACGATATTCTCGCCGGTTCCATTCACGCAATACTTCGTTTCGACGCCACCAACCGATATGCCATGTTCGGTGATCATTGTTTCCTCAGCAAAGGGTGAGCCATAAAGCATTAATGCCGGAGAAAATAAGGTGCCGATTGCTCAGGCTTGCGGGCCGAGCTTGTCGGTCGCTCGATCAAAAGCATGATTTTAGGTGGAAGCTGTCCTGCGTGCAATTTTACGACACGTTCACCCAGTTCATTGTCTGCTTCCGTGAGACGATGGTTGAGACGAAGGTAGTCGGTCCAGGTCGGCGTACGGAATGTCTCTATCCATTGCATAGGCTCCTGAAGGTTGCGCTGCAGGGTCCAATGCCGAGCGCCGACGCGGCTGTGCACATGCCGGCGCGCGCGCATGAGGTCCAGGAAAGCTTCGCGATTTTCCTCGGGCACAAGGTACTCCACTCTGACCACGATGGGACCGCTTCTTGGCTTGAGATTGAGGGCGACTGGCGGTGCGTCGAACTGCTCCAAAGGGTCGGGCTCGGATTCGCGGCGCTCGCAAAGGGGAAACAGGACGCCAGTCGCGGCGACGAGCAGCAGGGCCCCAGCCGAACCCTCCAGCGCCAAGGTCAGGGAATGGTTTTCGGCCACCGTCCCCCAAATCCAACTGCCGGCGGCGATGCCGCCGTCTATCAATGCATAATAGATCGAAATTGTGCGCCCCACGACCCAGCGCGGGCTTGCCAACTGCACACTCACGCCAATGCCGGACCAGGCGGTGACCCAGCCTGCGCCGCCCAAAGCGAGCGCAATTGCGGCCACTGGAATCGAAGAGGTCAGTGCAAGGGAGAGGGAGCACGCCGCGCAGGCGACGCACGCGAGCGTCATCAGCCGTTCTTGAGACCGTCGCCGCCTGAACACGCTGTTGGAGACGCCGGCGAACACGGCGCCTGTTCCGAAGCCGGCCATGAGTGTTCCATAGGCCACAGGTCCTCCTCCCAGTTGATCGCGAACGACCAGGGGCAGAAGTGCGAGTATGGCGATGCTAGCCAGACCAAACAGGGTCCCGCGGGCGATCGCCGCCTTGATTTCCGATGACATCGCCGTGAAGCGCAGCCCGTCATAGATCGCCGTCCTCATCGGTTCACGCGGCAGAGTTGAGGAGCGAACCTTCCACTTGCAGCGCCATATGGTGACCAAGGGGACCAGATAAGTAAGCGTGGTCAGGGCAAAAGCTGTCAGAAGTCCGAACGAGGCAACCACAATGCCGCCGAGCGCCGGGCCCACGGTCCGCACGGTGTTGAAGCCGACGGAAAGCAGGGTGACGGCAGCGGGAACATGGCGTCGATCCACCATGTCACCGACCGAGGCCTGCCAGGCGGGATCGTGAAGAGCGCCTCCGCATGCGATCAAGAAGCTGAAGCCGAGGATCAGCCAGGGGTCGACAAAGCCGACCGCCACTGAAGCGGTCAGCATTGCAGATGCTATTACCATTAGGCACCGGCCGGCGAACATGACCCTGCGACGGCTGAAATTGTCGGCGAGAGCGCCGGCGAACACGGACAACATGAAGGCGGGCAGGTTCGATGAAGCCTGGACCAGGGCAACCATCAGATCGGATGTCGAGATCGTGGCCATCAGCCAGCTGATGGCAACAGTCTGCATCAGCCAGCCGAGACTCGATACCTGCGTGGCAAGCCAGATCGACCGAAATGTCGCGTTCCTGAGCGGCGCAAATGTCGGTAGCGGAAATGGATCTGTATCTGCGCCCGCCGCCTTGCTCATTTAAGCTGACTCTTGCATGTGTTCCAGTTTCCAACATCGCGCTGAACCGCAACTAAAGCCGTTGACTTCAACCAGTTGAAGGCCCGCTGAGTTGCTAGTAGGCGTAAATGCCCGGCAGGAGATTAAGCTCGCTGCCGGGCCCGGTCGCCTTGGGAGGTGGCGTAGTTCGGAATACTTTGCAAAGTTCTGACTCACCGCATCAGGCCAGCCTACAATATGAGGATCAGACCGCTCGATGAGCCTAGCGTATTGAATGGGCTGATTTTCGCTAATCCATTGTCCATCAACGCAGGAGATCGGCGTAATAGCCTAGATTTGCAGAGAAATTGGTGGTCGCTAGCGCGCAGTGGGGACATTGCTCCAAGCTAACCAAGGTGGACCGACGGGGCTGCTTTAACGGGCACGAGATGGGCAACTACGACACTTCACCCATCTCCCAGCATGGCGGTGTGGCCGTCATGCCCGCAGGCATGCATGACGCCCTTGTTCTCGGAGGCATAGGGCAGATCGGCCGCTTCCTCGATCGGCAGCGCATCCACCACGTGGATTTTTGCCGCACAGGTAATGTTCTATGGCGTCTCTGTTCCACGTGCCCACGTGCGACTTGGTCGTTCACGAAAGTGAGCGAACTTTGCAGATTTGCGGTCTTGCACGCGTTCAGAGGCATGAGGCCGCACGCTCCGCGACCTGATGATGTGTGGTAAACCAAACGTCGCCCTTTGCTTTAGCGCATCGAATTAGTTCTTCTACGATCCAGATCCTTGACCGATATCCGATGACGTGTGGATGCAGAGTTAGCTGGAATAAATCGGCGTCTTGATAGGCCCCTTCGAACTCCCGAATGAATACGGATAGCACGTCATCGAGCGATAAATCTGGTCGCGACGACCCATCGGGACTCATCCAAAGATAAGTGGCGTCGTCTCGAATCCATTCTACCGGTATTTCAATGACTCCTGTTGGTTCCTCGTCTTCCAGCAGCTCATAGCAACTGTCATCGGCCATCAGGGATGAGTCGTATGTCAATCCCATCTCGCGTATGATCTGGAGAGTTGCGTCGGAATAATCCCAGGATGGAGTTCGAATCCCGGTCGGACGTTTGGACGTGATTTTTTCAAGGACGTCGGCGCTCCTCATCATCAAAGAACGCTCGCTCTCCACGCTCAGTTCCGAGTTCAGCTCGTGTATCCAGCCGTGCATCCCAATTTCATGGCCTTCACCGACAGCTGCCCGTTGTTCGTCCGGATACAGCTGAGCGATCACTGCTGGAACGAAAAAGCTAGCTGGAATGTCGTACTTTCTTAAGAGTTCCAAAGCCCGAGGCATCCCTCGTCGACTGCCGTACTGTCCCCACGATAGTCTACCCAGGGACCGCCCTCCCCTGCGCAATTCATTCGACTCGTGATCGACGTCGAATGAGACAGCGAAAGCGCAGCGCTTGCCGTCGGGCCACGTTGGTCTTAATACCTTGCCCGCTCTGACCTTGTTGACGCGCCGCCGCCATTGGCTCTCGGGCCATTCCCAGGGATTGAGCACGGTCGAATTGGGCACTTAGCTACTCCTGAACGATATACGCATCGAGGTTCCGCGGAAGAACTTGATCTAGGCAACGCCGAAACAGCGCAGCCAATGGCGGGAGACCCGAACGAGGCGACGATCAGCCCCAAGGCGTTCGCCACGAAAGATCCGCGAGGGTTGTGATAACGGGACCATGACGCCTCTGGCGAGCGCAGCGATCCTGTAGCCAAGTGCCAGCTCGTCATCTCTTCCCCCGGATGGGCGCCCCCGGCAGGGCCGGGGAGGCAGTCACGCGTATAGGTGGCAATTTCCGGCCTCCGCTTCAACGCCTGCAGAGCTCGGCGGTCGTGGGGCCGCCCGGCATGTTGGCTTTGCTGAAGCCGTATTCGCCGACCGACGCCATCATCTCGTCGGAGCCAAGATAGTCGTTCAACAAGGCGTTGAATGTGTCGACCGCAACCTGCTCGTTGGGCCGGAAGACGAGTGCGGCATAGATGGACGGCGGGGAGAGGTGCACAAGGCGCTCTAGACGGCTTGATTCAATACGGCCAATTTCCCCCGTTTGTTTGGGCGCGCTTGGCGGCGATTGGCCCGAGGCGTCTTCCCTCCCCTATCCGTTTCTCGGTGCACCTGGCTCGAATACACACGCTCCAAAAAGTGAAGTTACAGTTAGTTCTTGATTAGCACATCATACGGGATATCATGCAACTTTTCGTGCCCTGTTTTCGTCACCCTTATACACTGACTGATCGAAATACCGAAATCATCGTAGTACAAACCGGGAATACAGTGTAGCGTCATATTTTGCTCAAGGACCGTCTTGTCTCCCGGGCGCAGACTGACTGTCTTTTCTACCCAAGTTGAAGGAAAGCCAATACCCACGGAATATCCAATGCGTGAATCTTTTTTGACCCCATATTTCGCTATCGTTTTTCTCCAAGCGGCTTCAACCTCCTCACAGGTCACGCCCTCCTTGACGACAGCAAGCGCCTCTTGCAAGCCCTCGATGGCGGCATTTGCATGGTAAAGAAATTTTTCGGAAGGCTGCCCGAGGCACATTGTGCGTGATACGGGGCAGTGATAGCGCTTATAGACACCGGCTGTTTCCATATACATATCGTATCTGTCCGGGTACCTGCTTTCATCCCACGTAAGGTGAGGAGCTCCGGCATATTCGCCACCAGGAAACACAGGCGGCCCTACCTGCCAATCGCCCCCGAATTCCTCTGTTCCCCGGACGCTAGCCTCAAGTACCGCAGCAGCCACGTCGCACTTTCTGGCGCCGGGTTCGAATGCGTCGACGCAGGCCTCCCAAGCTTTTCTAGTAATCTTGCCGGCGCGCCTCATCATCTCGATTTCGTTGTCCGACTTGATAATCCTTACCCAGTTTACGATAAAGCTGCCGTTCACAAGCTTCGCTTCGGGCAATCCTTGCTTGTATTTTTCGTATGCGAGCGGCGCGATGAAATCATGCTCCATTTCGATAGCAATTGTTTTTTTGCCGTATCCTAGTTCTTTAATCAGGCCCGATATCCAATCCATCGGGTGCTTAGTCCTGCTGTTGGTGTATTCATCGGCGTACCAATGGACATGATCTCTTGATAGCCACGTTGTCACATGCGCGCCGACCAACGCATCGTTGTAGCGTCCTATGTACCGCGGCATATCGTCGTCCAGCGCAACCAAGATAACTTGCTCAACATAATAAGAGAGCGCGTTGTATCCCGACACGTAGTACATGTTGGCCGGATCAGTGATCAATAAGGCATCAATTCCTTGATCATTCATAGACTTCTTTACTTTTTCTAACCTTGCAAGGTATTCTGCTTGGCTAAAAGGCAGTATATTCTTCATTTCGATCTCTCCTTGTATAGGTTAACCGTTTCATTCACCACGCAAGACGGACGGGTTTGTGAACTACGCGGCCTTCCACAGTTGGCTTAGACCCATGTACCCCAGCGCTCCCATTCAGCGCCGGGCGATGGGTTGGAGCACCAGAGGCGTCACCCACGCGGATCGATCTTGAGCGCGGGAGTGCGGGTCATAAGTGCCGCGAGCCGTGACCTGGACTGCGCTTACTCTCGTCATCGCAAGGTTCGCGTGGATGAAAGTCCTCTTGAGGTCACAGCGTGCAATCAAGGGAACTTCCCCAAGACGATCGCACGTCGGTCTGAGCACTCCGCTTGGCGCTTGAGTGCAAAGAACCTGTCCGACTGCCCCTTCTGCTTCTCACAAACGGATGCCTTCCCTCACCCTGCGCTTTAGATGTCATTGCCTTTCCTTACGAGTTCATCCATAACCGAGCGCACTGCGCTTTCGGCGATTGCAACAATCTCTTCCGCCTCAGCTTTGGTTGTTACGAGAGGTGGGGCAAACCCAAGAATATCGCCATGCGGCATCGCGCGTGCGATGAGGCCGCGATCGCGAGCGGCCTTCGAGATTCGCGCACCAATCTTCAACGTCGGATCAAAACGCTTCCGGTTGTCACGGTCGGCAACGAACTCGATTGCGCCCATAAGACCGACCCCACGCACTTCCCCCACGATCGGTAACTGTGCGAATTTTTCATTCAGCTGCGCTTGGAAGAACGCGCCGACGTCACGAGCATTGCCAGGGAGGTCTTCCTTCTCGACGATGTCGAGGACCGCGTTCGCCGCGGCCGCGCCGATCGGATGACCAGAGTAGGTGTAGCCGTGCGAGAATGCGCCGACCTTGTCGGCCCCATCCTCCAACACTTTATAGACCTTCTCACCAACGATTGCGCCAGAAAGCGGAAAGTAGGCGGACGTCAGACCTTTCGCGATCGTGATGAGGTCGGGTTCGATGCCATAGTGCTGTGAGCCGAACATGGAGCCGGTGCGGCCGAACCCGGTGATTACTTCATCGGCAATCAGGAGCACATCATGCTTTTTGAGGACTGTCTGAATCGCTTCCCAATAACCTTCCGGCGGAGGCGTGATGCCACCGGTGCCAAGCACCGGCTCGCCAATGAAGGCTCCGACGTTGTCCGGGCCGAGCCGTTCGATCAGTTGGTCAAGTTCCTGGGCTCGCCGCTTTGAGAATTCCAGCTCGGTCTCGCCCGGGTTTGCGCCCCAGTAGTGATGCGGGACACCGGTGTGTACAATCTGCGGAAGTGGCAGGTCCATGTGGTCGTGATAGAAACTCATGCCCGTCATCGAGCCGGAGACGACGCTGCAGCCGTGATAGCCGCGTTCACGGGAGATGATCTTCTTTTTGGTCGGCTTGCCGCGAAGATTATTATAATACCAGACGAGCTTGGCCTGGGTCTCGTTGGCGTCCGAGCCGGACATGCCGTAGAAGACCTTGCTCATCTTGCCAGGCGCCATCTTGACGAGGCGATCAGAGAGGATAGCGAGTTCGTCGGTCGTGTGCGCCACATAGGAGTGATAGTAGGCCAGGCGATGGGCCTGACGCGAGATCGCATCGGCGACCTCCGTGCGGCCATAGCCGACATTGACGCAGTAGAGGCCGGCAAAACCATCGATAAAGTGGTTGCCATGCGCGTCCTGAATGCGAATTCCCTTCCCTGTCTCGACGATCGTCGGTTCGCCGAGCTTTCCGGTGGCGAAGTCCTTAAGCTGCGTGAAAGGATGCAGGACCGAGTTGCGGTCCTTTTCACTGATTTCTTTGATATCGATGGTCATTGGATGGTTCCTTTCAGGCCGCGATGTTGCCGATACAGACGTATTTGGGTTCGAGATATTCGGTGAGACCGTGCCTTGAGCCCTCGCGACCAAGGCCGGATTGCTTCCAGCCGCCGAACGGAATGCCCGCGCCCGTAAATTTTGGAGTATTCACGGCAACCATGCCGTACTCGAGCCGGTCGGTGAGCCGTACGGCGCGGTTGAGGTCTCGGGTATAGACGTACGCTGCAAGTCCCATCTCGGAATTGTTGGCTCGCGCGACCACCTCCTCTTCGTCTTCGAAAGGCAGGACTGCAGCCACAGGTCCAAACGTTTCGTCCTTTGCGATCAGCATGTCATCGGTCACATCGGCAAGAACGGCCGGCGTGACGAAGTTCCCGCCGAGCGGATTATCCTGTGCGCCGGTTACCATGCGAGCCCCGGCTGCTAGAGCCTCGGAAATCTGTTGCCTGCACTTTTCAGCACCAGAAGCCTTTGTCATCGGACCGATGCCGACACCCGGCTCCAATCCGTGTCCGACTTTCAGTTTGCTGGTGGCCTCGGCAAATTTTTCTACAAAATGCTCGTAGACTCCTCGCTGCACATAGATCCGGTTGGCCGCGAGACAGTCCTGGCCGGATGTCGCGAACTTGGCTGCCATACAGCCGGCAACCGCAGCGTCGATCGGCGCATCGCCGAATAAGATGAAAGGAGCATTGCCGCCAAGTTCGAGCGAGACTTTCTTCACCGTCTTCGCGGATTGCTCGAGCAGGATCCGGCCGACCTCCGTCGAACCCGTAAAAGAAAACGCACGCACGTCGGTATGCTTCAAGAGTCGGCTGGCAAGTGGCGGAGCTTCGCCCGTGATCACCTGAAACACACCGGGCGGGATCCCGGCGTCCTCAGCAAGGCGGGCAAGCGCGAGCGCCGACAGCGGCGTTTCGGGTGCCGGCTTTACGATCATTGTGCAGCCAGCGGCCAACGCGGCTCCGGCCTTTCTGGTGATCATTGCCGACGGAAAGTTCCAAGGCGTGATAGCGACGGTCACTCCGATCGGATGCAGATGCACGGCCAGCTTGCTTTCGGCGAGATGGCTGGGGATGGTTTCGCCATAAGCCCGCTCGCCTTCCCCCGCAAACCAATCAAGAAAGCCGGCAGCATATGAAATCTCCGCAGCCGCCTCGGCGAGTGGTTTACCTTGCTCGGCCGTTATGATGACAGCCAGGTCTTCGGCGCTTTCTCGCATACCTGCCGCCCATTTCCGCAGATATGCACCACGCTGTAACGGAAGCATGTCGCGCCACTTGAGGAACGCTGCCCTTGCAAATCGGACCGCGTCATCAATCTCGGAGTCTCGGCAAGCCGCAACTTGAGCCAGCTCGTCGCCGTTTGCGGGATCGAACACACCGAGAGTATCTGGCTTCGAGAGCCAAGCGCCATTCAAATACGCGCATCCACGCAGGAGATCTGGCCGTTTGAGCCCGCGCAGTGCCGTGATTGACGTGCCCCTCATCTAAGACTCCAACTGTCTGCTTGATGCCTCTAGGTTATTGCTGCCTCAGCACCGATCGGCAGCGCAGTTGCGGCCCTTTGTGCGGCATTCCTGCAAACAACAGCGAACTCGTGCGGAATTGAGCGAAAAATCAATTGAGTAAGAACGCACCTCAACCCGCTGCGGATAGACGAACGGCTTGTAACCGCTCGGATCCCACCAAGCCTGAGCACATCCAAATAATGCGTCGGCGTTTCGTGCTCGATCGCTGGTCAGGCAGCCAGCCAAGTGCTTTCGCCACTTACAGACGCAGGCGGCAACTCTGGCTATTGACCGACGAAAAACACGTTGAACGGTACGCCTCGTTAGCCGTTCGCTTTTTATAAAGAGCGAATGCCGCTCAATCGCAGCCGCGCCTTGACGTCGTGAACCGTCAGGCCAAACCGGATCGGACAGTTGTGTTCACTGTCGGTGGTGTCAATGAAGCACTTCCTCGGCAGGAGAGCCCGGCATAGTGCTTCGGCGCCGGCAGCATCTGTTGCCGCGCCTCACATATGGCTTGACGTAGGCCTGTGGCAGAGCCGGACCTCGTGTCCGGTCTCGCTCGCGCGCCAAGTGCGAAGACGACCACGGAGCGGCGATCGGCTGTAGCCCAACCTACTGCCGATCTACACAGTTGCGGGACGCCGCCGATCCCTAACCTTCGAAGCAACGCTGCCAGACTCATTGCGAGATGCTTTTGCATCCAAGTCAACTGAATTCAGCAATCGAGAGGACACGCAGTGGTCTCAAATCCACCTAATAACTGAGCATGATCCGTTGGTATATTTCGACCGCTTTGTTGAGCTGATCTATGTCGACGAACTCGTTGTTCGTATGGGCCTGGGCAGTACACCCTGGGCCGATGACGACGCAAGGAATGCCGGCCAAGGATAGCTGATTTGCATCGGTACCACCGCTGGCACCTTTCTGCTCCCCGGTCCCGGCCACCGCCGCACATGCCGCCGCTGCGACGTCTGCAATTCTGCTTGACTCGGAACTGATCGGAGGCGGATCTTCCAACGCAGGGAGCAATGAGCGCACCTTGATTTTGTGCTCTCCTTGCCGGAAGCTTTCCAGAATTTCCTCTACCTCCTGTATCGCTTCCTGAGGGGTCTCTCCTGGTATAAGGCGTCGATCGATCCAGATACGGCAAGCTGGCGGCACGGTGGTCAGCTCCAGGCCCCCTTCGATAAGACTCACGGTTAGAAGTGAGGAGCCTACCAATGGGTGGTGCGGCCGAGACATCAGCTCCCGATGATGCTCGTCAAGCGCCAGTATTATCCGGGCCATACCTGTGATTGCGTTGACTCCGAGATGAGGCCTCGAACTGTGAGCCGGCACACCCTCAACTTCGATTTGCCAGCGAACCGAACCCATGTGAGCCACGATAAGCTCTAACTCGCTTGGTTCACCGACTACCGCAGCTTCATAGGATACGCCCGACTGAGCGATAGCTCGTGCGCCAAGTTTGCGGTACTCTTCGTCAATGCTGGCTGCGAGTACTACGGTGGCTTTGGGTTGTCGCTCCCCAAGCGTGCTAAGCGCAATCAACATAGCTGCAAGTGAGCCTTTTGTATCGCAACTACCTCGACCGTAGATCCGCCCTTCCCTTTGCTCCCCAGAGAATGGATCAGAATCCCATTTATCAATTGGAACGGTATCCATATGAGCGATAAATAGAATGCGCCTTTCGGGCTCCTGCCCTGGAACCCAAGTCAGGAAATTTGAGCGACCGTCAGTCACCTCCTGGAGTTCATACGGCATGTTCCGTTCCTTGCAAAACCGCTCGAGGAACTTGGCTACCGCCTTTTCTCCACTACCCTTTGGCGACAACGATGGATTGATGCTCTCGATGTTGATGAGTTCTTGAAGGAGCGGTACAGTTTCGGCTGGCTGGATTGACATACACTCTCCTAGATCCCGTGAACTGATCTTATTACGCCCATCTCAAACAGCTTTTGCGAGATCGACTACGCGATCGACTTCGTCTCTGGTGTTATAAAGATGCAGCGAAAACCGAAGCATGCCTCTGCGTATCGAGACAATCACATGGTTGTTGGCAAAGTGCTCGTGAAGCGAGTGAATGCGACGGTCGGCAGGGCGCCCTTCAACAAGTGCCGATGGATCGCCAAGTGCCACGATACTTCCAGTGTGACTACCCGGAGACCCGCCGCAGACCGGCAGCCCCAGTTCCAAAAAACCAAAGGCGAGGCGCTTTGCGAGTGAGGTTACGTGTTCTTCGATCGCAGCGGTTCCAATCTCAAGCAGCTGGCCCATGGATGCATATGCAGCCAGCATGCCGGGGAAGTTGTAGTGCCCGATATCGAAACGGGGGGCGCCGTTGCGCAACTTCACAGAACTAGGGACTGGAGCCGATTCCGGTGCGTTTCCGAAATCTACGCTGAAGCGGGCAAGATACGCCGGATTCAACCGGTCGGCCCACTCCCTGCGGCAGTACAAGAACCCTGATCCATAAAGGCCCATCAAGCCCTTCACAGTGGACACCGCCAAGCCGTCTATGCCAAGTTGAGTAACGTCCGTGTGGAGTATTCCAACAGATTGCGTTGCGTCAGCCAAAAGGAAGACGCCATAGCGTCTGCAGGCTTCGGATATCGGCTTCAGGACGGTCCGAAACCCTGGAACCATTGTCATCGTCGCAAGGGCAACAACACGGGTACGAGAATCAATTGCCTTTACGATAGCGTCGGGTGAGATCGAGCCGTCCTCCGGCTCTACGAAACGCAATTCAACATTGTAGCGATTCTTGATCTGAAGCCACGGCAGGATATTATTTGCATGCTCCAATTTCGGACAAAGGACGACGTTATCTCCAGGTCTCCAATCGACCGCATTAGCGATGATGTTGATGCCTTCTGATGCATTTTTAGTAATAGCAATTTCATCTTGGGCTGAATTGATGAATTGTGCGAATCTGGCACGAGTATGCTCTACATGTTCCAACATGCTTTCTTCGTCGTTCAGACCATGCAGTCTATTGCTCAAATGCTGCTCGATCGATGCCCATGTTGTTCTTGAAATGAGGCCCTGGTTCGCAACATCCATGTAGATGGCGTTTGCCGTGGCGGGAAACTCGCTTCGGATGACATCCAGGGGAAGCAAATGGGCCCCTCTCCCCGGGACGCTGCTGACGATTGAGGAGGTCTTTGAACTATTTGGCAGTGGCGAGCTTTGCATAGGTCAGGATCCGTGGAGGCAAAGAGATTGGTCAATTGATGACGCATGTTCGCTGGCCGCCTACTCTATATACTGCGCTTTACGGACTTCCGGCTAATATCTGGTTGGTGACGCCGCATTCCGGCGCAAAGTTATAATTTGTGCAGGAATCGCGTACGAATCTGAGGCAGCATCGTGGAGTGCTGCAATTGCCTGGCGAGCGGTATTTGGGGAACTTGTTGCACATCGCTACGCGCGTCAGCCAGCGCGATCATCATCCCCGGGCGCGCCGCCTCCACCTCCACCTAACCTCTGAACTCCGCCAGCCGTCTTTCCGGCACAGTGGCCTTCGTTCATCAGACCAACGACGGCGCCGAACCGCACGACCCAATCGAGGCGGATCCGGCAATGCCTCGATTAATTTTAAACGTTTCGGTGTCCAGCTTGGGTGCAGACTGAAACAAACCGCCCGCGAGAATATCGCATAGATCAGGCGGGCGATCCGGGAGAATTGTGTTGCAAGCAATGATCTTTCCAAAACCTGAGATTGTTCAATAAAGCTCCAGTTTCAGTTCGCTGACCTGCTCACCCAGGCTGTGCTCCTTGAGAGATCCGGGCTATCTGTAGAATTGCAGCTTCTCACGATCCGATCCCGGCTATTCCTGAAGAATTGGCAGACCGGCGATCCAGGCGCCCGCTAAGGTTCTTCCGGAGGCGAGCGCGGTCGTTCAGCCTAGGCTTTAGGGCAATATCCTGCATGACCGGCCAAAAAAACGCCGATTTTCGGCGGCTCGCAGGGGCATTTGGGACAATGAGGCCGGTTGGCACCTGCTACATTTTGTCCTTGCGGACAGGCGCGTAGGCTGTTGTCTGACCCGATATCGTCGATGAGAGATCGCGAATGGATCTGGACCGAATTGATCGCAAGATTCTCAACGCCGTGCAGCGCAACAATCGCCTTACGACAGAAGAATTGGGTGAGCTTGCTGGACTATCGGCTACTGCTTGTCAGCGAAGGTTAAAGCGCCTTCGGGACGCCGGCGTTATTGAGGCGGACGTTGCCATAGTTTCGCCAATGGCGGTCGGTCGGCCCGTGCTCCTGCTCGTCTCCATTACTCTCGAGCGCGATCGAGCAGATATTATCGATCGTTTCAAGCAGGCAATTCGGCGCACACCTGAGATCATGAACGCCTACTATGTAACAGGTGAAGCCGATTTTATCATTACGGTTTCTGCTGAGGACATGACTGAGTACGAGGCATTTACCCGTCGCTTTTTTTACGAACATCTCGAGGTAAAGGCATTCAAGACGACCGTCGTCATGGACCGGATTAAGGCGTCTTTTGCTCTGCCAATTGCTGAAGAATAGGGCTGCCGAAGGGCTCCTAGCCGGAGACAGCACCGTCCTTACACCAATGCAAGAAAGGAAACTCTCGTGGCCGTTCTCAATAGTGTCGCCGACCTTCTCCCCGAGATAGTGGCTTGGCGCCGAGATATTCACGCACATCCCGAACTGGGCTTTGACGTCCACCGCACTTCGGCCTTCGTGGCCGAGCGTCTGCGCGAATTCGGCTGCGACGAGGTCGTGACCGGCCTCGGCAAGAGCGGCGTCATAGGCGTTATCAAGGGCAATAGGGCGGTGAGAAACGGCCACTCCAAGGTCATCGGTTTGCGCGCTGACATGGATGCGCTGCCGATCGAGGAAGCGACCGATCTGCCCTATGCCTCCAAGAACAAGGGGCTGATGCATGCCTGCGGTCATGACGGTCACACCGCGATGCTGCTCGGCGCAGCGCGCCACCTTGCCGAGACCCGGAATTTTGCCGGAACGGCAGTCATGATCTTCCAACCTGCGGAGGAGATCGGTACGGGCGCGGTCGCCATGATAGAGGACGGTTTGATGGAGCGCTTTCATATCGAACAGGTCTATGGAATGCACAATCGTCCAGGCATGCCGATTGGCGCCTTCGGCATCCGGCCGGGTCCGGTAATGGCGGCAACGGACGGCATCGAGATCAGAATTGAAGGCCGCGGCGGTCATCCCGGCAGGCCGCATGAATGCATCGACCCCATCATGGTCGGCGCGCAGCTTATGACGGCCTTGCAGCAAATCTTGGCTCAGAACATCGACCCGGTGGAGTCGGCGGGAATTTCTTTCCACCATTTTCAGGCCGGGCAGAGATTGGTGCCGGTGATTCCACATACAGCAGAGCTGCTGGGCACCATGCGCACGCTGAAGCCGGAGGTACGTGATCTTGTCAAGAAGCGCGTGAGCGAGGTGGTCGCCGGCATCGCCCAAACAACCGGAGCCAAGATCGATCTTACTGTTCAGAGCTACGACGCAATCCTCTTCAACCAGCCCCTCCAGACCGAGCTTGCGATGGCGGCGGCGAAGTACGTGGCCGGTGAAAACAATGTCGTTGACGCGCCGCCGGTTTTGGGTGGGGAAGATTTCTCATTCATGGCGCAGGCGCGGCCGGCTGCCTTCATCTGGTGCGGGAATGGCGACAGCGCCGGCTTGCATCACCCCGCCTACAATTTCAACGACGAGGCCATTCCCTATGGAACATCGTACTGGATCAAGCTCGTAGAGAATACGCTAGTGGCTTGAGGTATTCGCGACCGGGAATAGTATTGGTGATCAGGACTGACCAGATGCACGATCGCTGAACTGCTCCAATTTCTTGCTTCAACTGGAAAATGTGGTCCGTTCCTATCTGAGTGGCCATGAAACGGCCCATGCCCTGACCGACTTTCCAGCCATATCGTTGCGAGAATTTGATGCACACTGCCGGCCGGCGAAATAAGATCAAAACAACGTCAACGCAGCATAACAAGGTCGAGAAGGCCACAGAATAGTCAACAGCTGCCGCCGTATGCCTTAAAAACAAAATGTAGCGGACCTTGTAAAATGAAGACTCATTCATCTTCGCCAACATTTCTTGACGATCTGACGGCATGCGAGTGCCTGGAGCTGTATCGGACGCGGCAGGTGTCGCCCGTTGAAGTCGTCGATGACTGTCTCAGCCGCATCGACGAAAACAACCCGACGTTCAACGCATTTTGCCTCGTCGATCACCAAGCGGCGAGGTCTGTTGCCCGGGCTTCGGAGGAGCGCTGGATGAAGGGGGAACCAGCCGGAGTTCTCGATGGCATTCCGGCCACCCTCAAAGATCTCACCTTGACGCGCGGCTGGCCGACGAGGCGCGGCTCACTGTCGGGGCACGCCAACGGGCCTTGGATAGACGACGCGCCTGTTACAGCGCGCATTCGCGAGGCCGGCGGCATTATCCTTGGCAAGACAACCACTCCGGAGTTTGGCTGGAAAGGTGTTACAGATAGCCCAGTCTACGGCATCACCCGTAATCCTTGGAACGCTGACCTGACACCGGGCGGGTCGTCGGGGGGGGCCGCAGTAGCGGCAGCCCTTAATCTTGGCTTTCTTCATCAAGGCAGCGACGGTGGGGGATCGATCCGAATACCGGCGAGCTTCACAGGAACCTTCGGCTTTAAGCCGACCTTCGGCATCGTTCCGCAATGGCCTGCCAGCGCAATGACCACGCTGTCTCATTTGGGCCCGATGACTCGCACGGTTGCTGACGCGATCCTGATGATGAACGTCATTACTCAAAAGGATAGTCGCGATGGTTATGCCGGACCCGTCTACCCCAAAATCGAGGTCGATCCGGAAAAAACACTTAAGGGTCTGCGCATCGGCTACAGTCGGGATCTTGGATATGTGAAGGTGGCGCACGACATCCAAAGAGTTACCGAAAAGGCAGTCGACCAGCTTCGGGCTCTGGGAGCCGAAGTGGTGGAAATCGATCCGGGGTTCGCAAATCCGGTTGAGGCGTTTGCTACCTTTTGGTTTGCCGGCGCCGCCCGTATCCTGTCGCGAATGGACAAAAAAGAATGGCAACTCCTGGATCCCGGCTTTCTGGAAGGTGCCGAACGCGGCCTTAAAATCACGCTTGCCGAACTCCAGGAAGCGGAGGCGATGCGGTTTGCGCTTTCCGCTCTCATGGCCAAGTTCCACGAAGATTACGATCTCCTGGTCACGCCGACAATGCCTGTAGCACCGTTCGCAGTCGGACGGGACAAACCCGATGAGAGTTTCAGCGGGTGGGTCGACTGGACGCCCTTCACCTATCCCTTCAACCTGACACAGCAACCTGCAGCGTCCCTTCCCTCAGGGCTGGATGATCAAGGGCTCCCCGTTGGGCTACAATTGGTCGGTGCGCGCTATTCCGACACCACCGTTCTTGCGGCGGCATATGCGATCGAAAGCCGCCTGGGACATCTTTCTTTGGGGAGGAATAGCTTGACCGCTTCCATCCGTTAAGAGAGGTGAGTCCATCGCTGCAATGGATCCAGAAATTGTGACGGGGATCCATCCTCGAGATCATCCGCTCGCTGGCCGACCAGGAGATGAAACTGGTCATCGTGACCCACAAGATGGGGTTCGCCCGCAATCTTGCTAAGGTTGTGCGCTTCACGCCAGGCACTGCAATGTATGCCGGTTAGTCGGCTTGAACACGTGAAGACGAAGAATGCGGCGTGAATCTCTTAAACGGTACGTGCACGCGCCAAGCTTGAGGACAGGCCTAACACAACCGCCTTGAGCGAGCAGTGCCGCGCGCCCGAGCGCGAGCTCGTTCATGTCCGCCGATAGAAAACGCCCCGACCCGGGGCCGGGGAGCCGGTCACGAGGATAAACGGCGAAGCCTAGTTGGCTCCAACGATCACAAACTTCGGCGGCCGAGGTACCATGCCTGCGTCACACGCATGATGTGCATGGAACGTATTTTCGAAACTGGCCGACGACCCGGAGCGGCTCTTGAACGCTGTACGGCGCAAACGATTCCGTATTCGTGGAGCGTATCGCGGGCTCAACGGGTATACGGCGCGGCGATCGAGGTGAAGCGTTGCAGTCGATAGCCGCACAACAGGTTGCTTAAAACTCGGCATGAAACCAGCCGTCAGGGCCCGATTTCGCCAGCTGCGCCTCGCGTGCCCCGCGCAACCGCGCAAAGTCATCGCCGGCGTGATGCGAGGAGCGTGTCAGCGGGCTCGAAGCGACGAGCAAGAAACCCTTGGCCTTGCCGACCATCTCGTAGGACTTGAATCCTCCGGCAAGACAAACGAATCACCAGGTGGTGCTTCTTCGACGGCTGCAGATACTGGCCGATGGTCACGACGTCGACATTGGCCGAGCGAAGATAGAAGATAGTCCATGAGCTGCAGGATCTCCTTCCGCTCCTCGCCAAGGCCGACCATGACTTCCGACTTGGTGAAGATCGAGGGATCGAATTCCTTCACGCGCTGCAATGTCGCGCGTCTGGCATAGCCTTTCGAGATCGGCGCCTCGACGCGGATCCAGTCGGTTTGGCGCAGCACATCCTGGTCGGGCCGATGCGCCTTCTCGGGGTGGCGCGAACGCGGAAACCCTGTCGAGTACGGTAACCATCTTGCCTCACTGGCCGCCGCGTGCCTTGGCGCGACCGGATAGCCAGATTGATACCGGCGGCAAGCGCAAAGTCCACGCCAACTCGTCCATAAAACCGGTCTCACCATAGCAGCGAACCGGTGTAACCTCTCCACGCTGACAAATTCCGGCAGTCATGGTGACAGCTCAACCAGCGGCACCATGCGCGAAGCTTACCTCGCCTCCAGAACGGCATTAAGGAACTGACGCGTCCGCTCGTTTTGCGGATTGCCTAACAGCTGGCTGGGCGGGCCCTGTTCGACAATCTTGCCGCCATGAAAGAAGCAGACGCGATCGGAGAACTCCTTGGCGAAACCCATCTGGTGCGTGACCATCAGCATGGTGAGGTCATATTGGGCGCCGAGCTTGCGGATGACGTTGAGCACCTCTCCAACGAGCTCAGGGTCGAGCGCCGATGTCACCTCGTCGAACAGCATTACCTTGGGCCGCATGGCCAACGCCCGAGCGATCGCCACACGCTGCTTCTGACCGCCCGAAAGCTGAATCGGGAAATGATTCTTCTTGTCGCCGAGACCCACCATATCGAGCAGCTCAGCCGCACGGGCTTCCGCCTCCTGCTTTGATAGCCCGAGGACAGAGACTGGGGCCTCCATGCAGTTCTGCAGCGCAGTGATGTGCGGGAACAAGTTGAAGTGCTGGAACACCATACCGATCTTGCCGCGTACGCGACGCAGATGACGGTCGCTCGCCGGCACCATCTGGCCGTTCTTCTGCATGTGGGTGAGCGGTTCGCCGTCGACCCAGATCACCCCATCGTTGATCCGCTCCAGTGTCATGAGCATGCGCAGAACGGTGGTCTTTCCCGAGCCGGAGGGGCCAATGATGGACACCTTCTCGTTGCGAGCGATCTCGAGATTGAGTCCATCGAGCACCGTCAGCGCGCCGTAGCGCTTTGTGACGTTCTCGAAGCGGACCATAGGTTCGTTCATGATTTTTTCGTTATAAGTGATATCGAGACTTAGCCCGTTCGGGCTGGTTAACGACTTATGGCGCTTCGTGATGTTCTCGAAGCTAAGCACAGATTCGCTCATAGCAGAAGGCTCCCTACTGCAGGTGGTAGCGGCGGTTGAGCCAGACGCTTACCAATTGCACGATGGCAGAAGCTACCAGGCTGAACACGAGGAAGAAGAAGCCGGCCATAGTGATCGCTTCGATGTAGCGATAGTTGTTGCCCCCGAAATTCTTTGCCTGCTGCAGCATCTCGAAGATCGAGATGGCCGCCAGGACCGGCGTGTCCTTGAACATGCCGATGAAGTAATTGCCCAGAGCAGGAACGACGGGCGGGATCGCCTGCGGCAAGATGATTGTCCGCCACGTCCGCCGCCGCGAAAGGTTCAGCGCTGTGCAGGCCTCCCACTGGCCGCCGTCTACGCTCTCGATGCCGCCGCGGTAGACCTCGGAGCAATAGGCTGCATAGTGGATGCCGAGTACGCCGATGCCTGCCGTCCAGGCAGGAATGATGATTCCGAACTGCGGACCAACGAAATAGACAAAAAACAGCTGCAGCAGCAAAGGCGTTGAGCGGATGAACTCCACGATCTCGGCCATAGCGGTGCAGATGTAGCGATTTGGCGACTGGCGGATCATCGCGAAGACCAGGCCCAGCACCAGCGCGATCGCGAACCCAAGCAGCGTGGCCTCAATGGTGACGATCGCACCCTGATAGAGATATGGGAAGGCCTCCCATACGTAAGACCAATCCCAGACGTTCAAGCCAGCAGCTCCCGTACGAAACCGCGCGAAGTGCGGCGTTCCAGCCAGCGCACGAAAGGCGTAATGAGGGCGCGCGCAAAGACGTAATAGCCAAAGAGTGCGACTGCGAAGAACAGCATGTAATTGCCGGTGGCGTCGGCCGCCTGCTTGGCGGCGCTGGTAAATTCGGTGACGGTGATGAAGAAGACGAGCGAGCTACCCAGAAGCACGTGGATGAACATATTACCCCAGACCGGCAGCATGGCGCGCATCGCCTGCGGCAAAATGATACGCCGCATCATGATGAGCCGTGAAAAATTTAGCGCTGTTGATGCCTCATACTGTCCCCGGTCAACGGCCTGAATGGCGGCGCGGACGTACTCGGCTGCATAGCCGGAGGCATTCATTCCGATACCCAAGATTCCGACAGTCCACGGTGATAGGAAAATACCGAAGATTGGTAGTACAAAGAACCACCAGTAGAGCTGGACCAGCAAAGACGTACCGCGGAAGAATTCGATGTAAACGATGCTGAACCATCGCAACGGCCAATGGGGAGAGACACGGGTCAGGCCGACGATAAACCCCAGGACGATCGTCACGAGGAATGCGCCAAGGGTGACGATAACCGTGATCATGGCGCCCTTAGCTAGCACCGTTACGATGAAGCTGAGATCGACCTTGCTCATATGCCCTCCCCGCTGAACCGCCTCCCAGGCCAGAGCCGGGAAGCGGTCAGGCCCTATTGTTTCAATCCTTGCAGAGGTCAGCGGTTTTGCTGCCGTCCGGCAGCATCGCTTTGGTGTAG
>NZ_JBSPTO010000034.1:0-48810 GCF_053850215.1 Mesorhizobium sp. f-mel | reverse complement strand
CGCCGGCCCCCAAAGGAGGCCGATGCCCCCAACCCGACGTCCATACGCCTTCTCTGCAAAGGCCTCATACGTGGCAGATCCTGCATCCAGGACAGCGTTTCGGCGATATCGAAATAGGGCTCGTGACGGCCCCACAGCATGAGCGCCGGCGGTTGCCATTTTTCTAGATAGCCGGCGATCGCATCGAAACGCGCGGCGTGGTTCTTATAATCGGCGATGAGCGCGCGGTGGGTCTCCATGCGGCCGGGAAGATTCATCACCCTCCAGTCCTCGACCCAGGGTTCGCCTTTGATTGTGGCGGCGACCTCCTCCGGCAGACCGCCCGTATATTGCTCGCGCGTGAATTCAAAGGTCAGGTCGGGGGTTGCGGCCGCTTCGTTCTCTTTTGTCGGTTCTGACCAGAACTTCAATGCGGCGTCCCACTGGGGCCCGAAGCCGGTACGATGTGCGTTTGCGTTCTGGATGATGAGGCCCGAAAGCAGCTCGGGCGCTTGCATGGCGATCTGCAGGCCCACAGCGGTGCCCAATCATGCACGTAGATGAAGCGACGCCCGATCACGAGGTGGGCCAGCAATTCGGAAATTGCCTCGCTGATCTCGGCGAAGGAGGGTGCCGGTGGAACATCGGACTGGCCATGGCCCGGGAGGTCGGGCGCGATCACATAGGCGACGCGCGCCAAGCCAGGGATTACATCGCGAAATGTTCGCGATGAGCTCGGAAAGCCGTGCAGGAGGAGCAAAGCGGGGTTGGATGGATCGCCCGCAGTGACGTAGGCAAGCTCGGTTCCACCGGAGAGACGCATTCGTCGTTGGGCGGGCGGGCTCATGTCGAGATTCCGTTTTGCTGTCTAGAACTGGAGTTCAACTCAGACGAGCGGCGCGAGTTCCCGAAGTTGCCGAAGAGCGTCGGCCGGTCTTCTCATGGTCGGGCTGTCCGCGCGGCGACCGGCCTGGGCGAGTACTGTTCTGAGATGCTTTTGGCGCACCAAGGACGAGGATGACGGTATCGCGACCTTGCGGCGACGAGGATTATCGCCGCCAGAAGGGCTTGGCGATCTCTGCCTCGACCTGCCGTCTCGTCAGACCGATATCGTCGATCAAATGAGGATTGTCCTTCGACATTTGCTCAAGTTCCCAGCGAAAGCGCTTCCGCTCGTCCCAGGCCGCGACAATGCTTCGCAGGGTCGCCAGGCTGTAGTGCCGACGCGACATTTCCGCTGGCTCCACGGGCGTTCCCGGCCGCGCTGCCTGATGCCGGACCGATGCAAGAGTATCGTTCATAGCAACCTCCATATGGTTTGAAGGTCCGGGGACCCTCGACCTGAAAGAGGCTGAATTCTGCAGGATACGAACAGCGTCGTAATTAAGCTCTCCCAAATAGTTCTCAAAACTTCCAAACGGGCTATAAATGCGCCGCATGCAGGGATCGCGCTTTGCCTTTGGTCCGTTCGTGCTTGATTCCGGTGCGGGAACGCTGCTTCGCAACGATGTTCCCGTTGCCGTTGGCTACCGCGGGCTAAAACTACTTGCGGCGCTCGTTGGACGGCCCGGCGAAATCCTTGAGAAGGCCGAGTTGATGGACGCGGCGTGGCCGGGCACCGCCGTCGAGGAAGGCAACCTCACCGTCCAGATCGCGCAGCTGCGCAAGCTGCTTGGTCCGGCCGCGGACGGCGGCGAATGGATCTCCACGGTTCCGCGCGTCGGCTACCGCTTCACTGGGGCCGTCGAACAGCTCGGTGGCGCGAAGCGAAAGCCTTTGCCGCTGCCCGATAAACCATCGATAGCCGTGCTGCCCTTCGTCAATCTCAGCAACGATCCCGAGCAGGAATCCTTCGCGGATGGGTTGACCGAAGATCTTATCACCGACCTGTCCAGGATCTCCGGCCTGTTCGTCATCGCACGCAACTCGGCCTTTGCCTACAAAGGAAAGGCGATGGCCGTGCGCGAGATCGCTGAGGACCTTGGCGTGCGCTATCTGCTGGAGGGGAGCGCAAGACGCGCTGCAGGGCGCGTGCGCATCAACGCCCAGCTGGTCGACGCGGTGAGTGGCGACCATCTATGGGCGGAACGCTTCGATCGCAGCCTGGAAGACATCTTTGCCGTTCAGGACGAGGTCACCGGCAAGATCGTGGAGGCGTTGCTCGGCCGGCTGCGCGCACCGCCGCCGCGCAACCGGCCCAAAAATCTCGAGGCTTACGATCTCTGCGTGCGGGCGCGCAAGCTGATGGATGATTCGCCGCAGACGGCGCGCGAAGCGCATCTGATGCTCACCCGCGCGGTTTCGCTCGATCCGGAATATGCCGAGGCCTATCGCTGGCTTGCCATAAACCACTGGATGGGATGGGTGCATTCCGGCGGACCAACCGGAACATCCCGTAGGGTTGCTTTGGAACTGGCGCGCAAAGCCGTGGCGATCGATCCCAACGATGCCGGCTGCCGCTGGGTTTTGGCTTACCTGCTTGCCTATGAGCGCAGCTTCGCCGAGGCGGATGCGGAATTTGCCAAGGCGATCGAGCTGGACCCGAACGAGGCCGATGCCTGGGCGGCGTTATCCGACATCGCGGTCCTGGCCGGACGGGTCGAGGAGGGCCTTGAGCACATTCGCAAGGCATTCCGGCTGAACCCGTTTCCGGCAAGTTGGTATTATCTGGCGCTCGGCCAGGCGCAATATGCGGCCGGCGCATACGAAGCCGCTGTGGAGACACTGCGCAGGGACGAGACTTATCGTACGAGCTCGCGCCGTTTCCTGGCGGCAAGCCTTGCCCAATTGGGCCGGCTCGACGAGGCGCGCGCAGAGGTCGAACTGTTCCTCGTCGGCAACCCGCATTTCACCACCCGCCACTGGGCCACGACGGAGCCATTCCGCGATGCCGCGACGCTCGAGCATTTCGTTGATGGCTTCCGCAAGGCCGGTCTTCCGGAGTGACGCGCCGGCGTGACCTCCTAAACGCTTTCGCACCGTTCGTGCGACCTATTCCTCAAAGCGACTCGTGGCGTCACGATCGCGCTCGTATCGTCTCGTGTGCGGAAACGGCGGCAACCAGGACTCGCCACGAATGATCCAGCTTTCGTAGGTCGGCATCAGTTGGTCAGGGGCATCCAGGGATCCCAGGTTCACTTCGATTTCGTCGGCGGTGCGACCGAAAATTGTAGAGCCGCAGCGGGGACAGAAAAACCGCCCGGCGTAGTCGCGCGTCTCGCCTTCGACCGTCACCGCATCCTGGGGGAACACCGCGGAAGCGTGGAAAAGGGCCCCATGATGCTTGCGGCAGTCGAGACAATGACAAATGCCGACCCGGTATGGGAGTCCCGACGCCACAATTCGGACGTTGCCGCACAGGCAACCGCCAGTGAATCGGTCCATGCTGCATCTCCTCCAAATCAAGCGGTCGGAATGGCTACAACGAACGGCATTGTCATTGCAATTGCCCCGCTGCGGGCGGGGAACGTCGTCTAGCGGGCCTCGCCGACCCTTGCCGCCCTCTTGTTGGAACGAATCGGTCCTTTCGCTCTTGACAAATATAATCGTCAAAGGCATTGACAGGAAAGCTTGTCAATGTGAGGGCTGCATGCTCGATATCGAGGTCATAGATCGGCCGAGCGCGGCCGCCGCCGCGTTGGAGCCGGTTCGGAGTCAGCTCCTCTCGGAACTGCGGGAGCCCGCCTCGGCCGCTGCCCTCGCCACACGCCTCGGTCTCAAGCGGCAGAAAATCAATTACCACCTGCATGCTCTGGAGGAGCACGGGCTTGTCCAAGTTGCAGACACGCGCAAGTGGGGTGGCTTGACCGAGCGGCTCATGGTGGCGAGCGCCACAAGCTATGTCGTCTCGACGAGCGCACTGGGTCCTGTCGGCGCCGATCCGGACCGCACCGCCGACCGCCTGTCGGCAAGCTACCTCATCGCGCTCGGCGCTCGGCTGGTGCGGGAGATCGGGGCCCTCCAGCGCGCTGCCACCGATGCCGGCAAGCGCCTGGCGACCTTGGCGATCGACACCGAAATCCGCTTCCGCTCCGCCGCCGACCGCGCCTCGTTCACGCGTGAACTGGCTGAGGCCATCACCACGCTGGCGGCACGCTATCACGACGAAACGGCGCCGCAGGGACGGTCCCATCGTCTTGTCGTGACGGCGCATCCTTCACCTTCCAATCCGCAAGGAAAGGACGTTCAATGCCAGTAAAAAAAGATTCTGCCGGCAATCGCTCGGTCGAGGCGCAAGTGGATGTCCCCGGTACACCGGAGGACGTCTGGAACGCGATCGCAACGGGACCTGGAATATCTCAATGGTTCGTGCCGAGCGAACTCGAAGGCCGCATCGGAGGAACCACCGTTTCGCATTTCGCTGCCGATGGAAGCATGGATTCTGTCGCCACCATCACGGCTTGGGAGCCGCCCAAGCGGTTTGTCGCAGAAGCACCGGGTCAGTCGGGAACGGTAGCGACGGAATGGACCGTCGAGGCGAAGTCCGGCGGGCTTTGCACCGTTCGCGTTGTCCATCGGTGGTTCGCGACTTCTGATGATTGGGATGATCAGTTCGAAGGCCACAGCTACGGATGGATCGCCTTCTTCCGCCTGCTCCGCCTCTACCTCACGCACTTTCCCGGGCAGCACGGCTCGGCTTTTCAGCTCTTGGTCCCGTCCTCTCAAGCTTTAGCCGATGCATGGCGAAAGCTGGTTGAACCCTTGGGCCTGGCGAATGCGACTGAACAACGGCGCGTGGCTTCGGACACGCGGGCATTCGAGGGTGTCGTCGAACGAACAGGGCCGCAGGACCATCCCGAGCTGGTGGTCCGGCTGGACCGGCCCGCGCCGGGCTTCGCGCACCTCTTCGCCTTGCCGATGGGCGGGATGACATTCCTGTCCGTGCGGTTTTTCCTCTTTGGCGACGATGCAGCGAGCGTTGCAAAACGGGAGGAGCCAAGGTGGCGAACCTGGCTTGAAAAGCACTTTCCAACTCCGAGCGAGTAGCGCTCCAGCGGAAACGTAGTTGTCAGTTTCATCAACGCTGCGCGGCATTAAATCTACCCTACAGCACACCCGCCATGGCAGCCGACGAAGCTTTCCGAGCTATGATTACCGTCTTAGTGCGGGCAGGCCGCTGTGGTGCTTTTGCGCAGTATGCTCCACTCCTGCAAGCAGATCATAGAGCCATGCCACACCCGCATCCATCATCGCGACCTTGGGAGCGACGGCGTTGAGCCGGAAGCCGGGCAACGGCAACGGGGCATCGAGGCTCAGGACGCCGAAACGCGCCGCATGCATGGTAACGAACCGCCGCGGCAGGGCCGAGATGAGATCGGTCTCGGCGATGACCGCAAGCGCGAACATGAAGTTGGGAACAGTCAACGCAATCCGTCGTGCCCGGCCTTGCTTGGCCAGCTGTTCATCCACGAAGCCATAAGGATCGCCACTGTGCGAGACCACCAGATGCTGCATGTCGCAGTATCGCTCCAGGGTCGGATCACGCGCGAACGGATGTCCAAGGCGCATGGCAATTACAAAGTCTTCTTCGTAGATGCAGCGCTTTTCGAAGCGAGGCGGGATGTCATCGGACGGAATGATCGCGATATTGATGGCGTGCGCCTCGAGATCGACAATCGCGCTTCGCCACACGCGGGCCGGAGAGGGCAAGAGCTGACGCACGCCGACGTCGATGCGTGGCGCAATCCGGCTGAGTTTGGCGAGAAGCGGGCGCAGGATCACGGCTGAGACACCGTCCGGCGCGCCGATTGCGAACCGGCGCACCGCCGTGGAGGGGTCGAAGGGTGCGGCAGTCGCCATGACGCTGCGCACGCGCGCCAGAATATCGGCGATCGGCGCGGCCAGTTCCGTCGCACGCGCCGTTGGCACGACGCCCTTGGGTGTTCTTAGGAACAGCGGATCATTGAGGAGCCGGCGCAACCGGCCGAGCCCGTGACTGACAGCCGATGGAGTCAGATTAAGCCGGTCCGCAGCCCGGCCCACGTGGTGCTCTTCGAGCACGGCCTCGAAGAGGACGAGGAGATTGAGATCGGCGCGTGAAAGATCAATTCCGTTCAGCATATTACTGAAATCATATCATTGGCTTCATCAAGATCAACATGCAATTTTGCCGGCTGAGCGGTGCATCGCTCGGACGAACGCAGCCTTGAGCGGGAAAACAGCCATGTCGGTGATGATGATTTCCGAGGTCGGCGGACAGTCGCCGCAAGGGTATGATGGCATGCTCGCCCTCGTGGGTGGCGCTTTGAGGCAGGCGCCGGGTTTCATCATGCACGTGTCGCACCCGGTGGCAGCCGGCTGGCCGATCGTCGAGGTGTGGAACTCCCAGGAAGACGCGACGCGCTTCTTCGCTGCTCATATCGCGCCGAATCTGCCGGATGGCATCCGGCCGAAGCTGTCCTTCCAGCCGCTGCACAGTCTTTTGAAGCCCTGACGGAAAATGCCGGCCGGTTGAAAGATGTGAGATCGCATCGGCTCGACCGACGCCAGCGGGCTGCGCCTGCGGATTGGTACAAACATAGGAGAAATTCTCATGCCAGTTTCACGACGTTCAGCACTCGCTGCAGCGGGCGCCGGTCTCGCGTCGCTTGGGATCACGAAAGCTACGAGCGACTCTGCCGTTGCCCATCAGGTCTCCATCGCCGACGAGGAGATTGCCAAGCTCATCAGGCAGACCGCCGAAGCCAACGCGGCGCTGATGCGCGGCGACATCGCCCGATACCGTGCGTTGATTGCGCTCACCGATGACTTCACGCTTATGTCGCCTTTCGGCGGAAAGCCGACACGCGGCGTGGAGATGACAAGCGAACGCTGGGAGGCAATGGGGCGTTTCTTCAAGAACGGCACGCTGGAACAAGAGCTGGTTCAAGCCTATGCCGCGGCCGACATGGTGGTTCTCGCGGTCATCGAGCGCGGCCGCGGCGAAGTCGGCGGTCTGCCGGCCCAGGACTGGCCGCTGCGCGTCACCTTGGTCTATCGCCGCGAAGGATCCGAATGGCGGCTCGCGCACCGGCACGCTGACCCGCTCGCCGGGGGTATCAGCCTGGAGCAGGCGGCGGCGCTGGCCCGCTGACCCGCCGCTGAGGGTCCACGCCAGACCAACGTTGCAATCTCCCAACGCTCTGACAGCTCCGCGCGTTCTGTTTCAGGCTGCCGTTTCGACCGGTAGGCCGGCGGCCTTCCATTCGGGATAGCCGTCCTCGAGCCGACGGACGAGGTAGCCCCGCTCCCGCAAGGCGGCGACCGCTTCGAACGACAGAACGCAATAAGGGCCGCGGCAATAGGCGATCACTTCCCGATCCGCCGGTAACTCGCCTAAGCGACGCTCCAACTCGGCCAGCGGGATGTTGAGGGCGCCTGGAAGATGCCCAACCCCAAATTCATCCTCGGGCCGCACGTCGAGAACCGTGACCATGCCGTCATGCAGCCTCGAGACGAGGTCGTCTCGCGACACCGGTTCCATCGCATCGCGAGCGCGGAAGTAGTCGGCCATGACGCGGCCGATTTCGGCCACGTTTCGCTCGCTGACGCGGCCGAGCGCCTTGATCAGCGCCACCACCTCGGCGTCGCCGGCGAGGCTATAGAGCACGTGCTTGCCGCGGCGCTGCGTCTCGACAAGCCGCGCCCGCCGCAGGATCTGCAGATGGCGCGACGTATTGGCGAAACTCAGATGGGCTCGCGCGGCGAGGTCCTCGACGCTGCGTACCCCTTGCGCCAGATGCTCCAGCAGCTCGAGCCGATGCGGATGGCCGAGCGCCTGGGCCACTTCGGCAAGGCTCGCATAGATCGCCTGTTTCGGTCCGGTGCTTGACACGGCTTCTCCTCAGTGAAACATTCAGCGGAATGATTGAATGTTATAGCCCTTCGTAGCGAGGCGCGCAAGACCATGATCCTCCGCCAGTTTCTTCACACCGATCCAGCCGGCGTCTCGTACCTGTTCGGTTGCCACAACGAGGCCCTCCTGATCGAGGACGAGGGCGCGTTCATCCGCTTCATGCTCGCCGAGATTCCGCCGGTACCGCCCAAGGCCGCGGCACTCCGGGCCGCCAATTCCGGCTTGGCTGCGGCGGCGGCCTGAGCCATGGAGGAAGCGGCATCGGTTCCAGGCAAGACGGGTTCATCCGTCAGGCTCGGCCTCAGGGAGAACTGGCCGCAATTCGCGCTGCTCGTCGTGATCAACGCCTTTGTCGGCGGCATGGTCGGGATAGAACGGACGGTGGTGCCGCTGATCGGATCGGAGGAGTTCCACGTCACATCGACGACGCTCATCGTCTCCTTCATCGTCAGCTTCGGCGTCGTCAAGGCCCTCGCCAATCTGGTCTCGGGCCAGCTTGCCGACGCCTGGGGCCGCAAGCGCGTACTCGTTTTGGGATGGCTGGTCGGCCTGCCGGTGCCGTTCATGGTCATCTGGGCGCCGACCTGGGAATGGGTGATTGCGGCCAACGCATTGCTCGGCATCAACCAGGGGCTCGCCTGGTCGATGACGGTGATCATGAAAGTCGATCTCGTCGGGCCGAAGTCGCGCGGCCTTGCCGTCGGCCTCAACGAGTTCGCCGGCTATCTCGCCGTTGGGGTGACGGCGTTGCTGACTGGCTATCTCGCCTCGCAATACGGACTTCGGCCAGTGCCGATCTATCTCGGCATCGGCTATGCGGTCATCGGTGCCGCACTGTCGATCCTGCTGGTGCGCGACACGCGCGACCACGTTCGGCTGGAGGCTTCATCCCACGCGCAGCAGGCCGCGCCGATCAGCTTTCGGCAGGTCTTCGCGCTCACCTCGTTCGGGGATCGCAACCTGTTCGCCGCCTCGCAGGCCGGCCTCGTCAACAATCTCAACGACGGCATGAGCTGGGGCATTTTCCCATTGTTCTTCGCTTCCTTCGGTCTCGGTGTCGAGCGCATCGGCATCCTCAAGGCGATCTATCCCGCGACATGGGGTATCTTGCAGATCGTCACAGGCCCCCTGAGCGATCGCTGGGGGCGCAAGGGCCTGATCGTCGCCGGCATGTGGGTTCAGGCCGCCGGTCTGTTTCTCACCGCGGCGACGCACCGGTTCGAGTGGTGGATCGTCGGCAGCCTTCTGCTCGGCCTCGGCACGGCAATGGTCTACCCGAGCTTGATCGCAGCCGTCTCCGATGCCTCGCATCCGACCTGGCGCGCTCGCTCACTCAGCGTCTACCGGTTCTGGCGGGATCTCGGCTACGCGATCGGTGCGCTCTCCGCCGGCCTCATCGCCGACAGCTTCGGGCTGTCATGGGCGATCGCATCGATTGCCGCACTGACGTTTCTCTCAGGAGTAGTCGTGGCTGTCGTGATGAGCGATGTCTCGCGCTCGTCTGCAGATCCGTCCTCAAGGAGGGCAACATGACAGCGGCAGATCGCTGCCCGAGCAATTGATCCGGCGCAAATTTCGCCACGCCTTTGGCTTACATTGAAATTTGACCGCGACCGGCGGTTTTCCGGCAGTAGGGAAAGAGCTGAAAGCATCTCCGGCCGCAGAGCCGCCAGCGAGTTGGAACGAGCTCTGCCGAGCCCCATGAGAGGAAGGAGGATATTATGACGTTGATTGCACTGATGCGCGCGGCCGCGCTCGCCGCCATTGTCGCCGCCATTGTCGCCGCCGGCGCGACGGCTATAGCCGCCGCGCAAACGACCGCAGCCGATCCGCACCATACGACGGTCGCGCAGGCGCCGTCTCCCGAGCCTGGAGGTATGGCGGGACAAGACCAAGGTGCACAGCCCGCTCAACCCGGCATGATGGGCCAGGGCATGATGGGCCAGGGCATGGGCCACGGCATGATGGGCGGCGGGATGATGCAGCCCGGCATGATGGGCGCAATGCCGATGATGCGCATGCGCGGGCACATGATGAAGATCATGTTCGCCATTGCCGACACGAACGGCGACAGCGCGCTTTCCTTCGAAGAGATCACCGCCATCCATAAGAGAATCTTCGATAAGGTCGACGCGAACAAGGACGGCAAAGTGACAACCGAAGAGGTTCAGGCATTTATGCGGGAATAGCCGCGCGCAAGCTGATTGCTGGGCACGACGGCCTCCGCGCGGCCGCGACGTTCGCCGCCGGAAAGGTGCGGGTATACCGACAAGCCGCGAACGAGGCTCCTGGGCATGACATCGATCTATCTCGACTACAACGCCAGCACGCCGATCGATCCTTCGGTCACGGCTGCCATGCGGCCATATCTGGATGAGGCTTTCGGCAATCCGTCGAGCGGCCATTGGGCGAGCTTGCCGGCGAAGGCTGCACTGGAGAAGGCCCGCAGCCAGGTTGCGGCGCTGCTCGACTGCGCACCCGACGAGATTGTGTTCACAAGTGGCGGCAGCGAGGCCAACAACCTGGCGATCAAGGGCACGTTCTTCGCGCTGAGGCACAAGGGCGAGCACATCGTCACCACCACGGTCGAGCATCCGGCCATTCTCGCCCCTTGCCGGTTCCTCGAGCAGCTCGGCGCGGCAGTGACCTATGTGCCGGTCGACAGCACGGGCCGGGTCGATCCCGAGGATGTGCGTCGTGCCGTCACGCCGCGCACCATCCTGATCAGCGTCATGCACGCCAACAATGAGGTTGGCACGATCCAGCCGATCGAGGAGATCGGTGCTATTGCGCGGGAGCATGGGGTCCGATTTCACACCGACGCGCGCAGTCGGTCGGCAAGATTGCAACCAAGGTCGACACGCTTGGCGTCGATTTGCTGACCATCGCCGGCCACAAGCTTTACGCGCCGAAGGGTGTCGGTGCGCTCTATGTCCGAGGCGGGCTCGGGCTCGAGCCGCTGATCCATGGCGCCGGGCACGAACATGGCCGGCGCGCCGGCACCGAGAGCGCCTTGCTCGCGGTCGGCCTCGGCGCCGCCTGTGCGCTCGCCGGCGACCTGGAGCCGATGGCGCGCGTCCGCGCGTTGCGGGATCGCTTTTGGGACGCGCTGCAGGAGAGTTTCGGCGACCGTGTCGCACTCAACGGGCACCCTCAGCACCGCCTTCCCAACACGCTCAGCGTTTCGTTCGTCGGCATGATCGGTGCCGAGGTGCTTTCGCGTCTCGAGGGCGTCGCGGCGTCGACCGGTTCGGCCTGTCACGCCGGCCGGGTCGAGCTCTCCCCAGTGCTCACGGCCATGGGCGTGCCCGAGAAGATCGGCATGGGCGCCGTTCGCTTCAGTCTTGGTCGAGCCACGACCGGCGCCGAAATCGACGCCATCGTGGATCGGCTTCGAGCCGTTGCGTCATAAGGCCTGTCGCGCCGGCGGCTCTTTCGCCGCTGCGGCTTCCTCTGGACTGAGGGCGCCCGGCCGGAGCTTGAACAGAATCAGCAGCGGCCCGGCGACGAAGATGGAGGAATAGGTCCCGGCGAGGATGCCGAAGATCATCGCGACCGTGAAGGACTGGATGACTTCGCCGCCCCAGATCGAAAGCGCCGCCAGCGCGAACAGCGTGGTCACGCCGGTCAGGACCGTTCGCGCCAGCGTCTGGTTCATCGACAGGTCGAGCAGCTCGGCAATCGGCATCCTTTTATAGCGGCGCAGGTTCTCGCGGACCCGGTCATAGACAACAACCGTATCGTTGATGGAGTAGCCGACAATGGTCAGGATCGCGGCTATCGAGGTCAAATTAAACTCTATGCCGGCGACGACATAGAAGCCGATCATCAGGATCACGTCGTGGAACGTCGAAATGATGGCGCCGAGCCCGAACTGCCATTCGAACCTGATCCAGATGTAGACGAGCATCGCCAGCAGTGAGGCGAGCACGCCCATTGTGCCGTTGAACGCGAGTTCGGAGGAAACCGTCGGACCGACAACCTCGATGCGGCGGAACTCGTAATCGGTTTCGAGTGCGCTTCTTACTTTTTCCACGGCGGATTGTTCGGCAATGTCGCCGCCCCCCTGGGTGCCGATGCGGATCAGCACGTCGCGGGTCGAGCCGAACTCCTGCACCTGCACCTCACCCAGTTCGAGGCCCGTCAGCCGCTGACGGATGTCGCCGATGTCGGCCTGCTGGCCCTTCGCCTGCACCTCGATGCTCGAACCGCCGCCGAAGTCGATGCCGTAGTTCATGCCGACCGTGAAGAACAGCACGGCCGAAGCGATCGACAACAGCAAGGACAGCGTGAAGGCGTATTTTCGGAATGCCATGAACGGCACGCGCGTGTCGTCGGGCACCAGCCGCATGACACCGTTGGGCATCGTTTTCGGCCGCTGCCGGCGAAGCCAGAACGCGACCAGCCAGCGCGTCAGCGTGAAGGCCGTGAACACGGTGGTGACGATGCCGATGGCGAGGGTGACGGCGAACCCCTTGATCGGCCCCGAGCCAAGGAAGAACAGGATGACGGCCGCAATCAGTGTCGTCACATTGGCGTCGACGACGGTCGCCAGCGCCTGTCTGAACCCGGAATCCATCGACTGCACGATCGAGCGCCCTTGGCGGTTCTCTTCGCGGACGCGCTCGAAGATGATGACGTTGGAATCAACCGCCATGCCCATCGTCAGCACGATGCCGGCGATGCCAGGCAGCGTCAGCGTCGCGCCGAGAATGGACAGGACGGCGATAATCAATGCGACGTTGGCCAGGAGCGCGATGTTCGCGATCAGTCCCAGTCGCCCATAGGCGAACAGCATGAAGCCGACGACCAGGAACCCGGCGACGATTGACGCGAACTGGCCCGCCTCGATCGAATCGCTGCCGAGGCTCGGACCGACGGTGCGTTCCTCGACGATGGTGAGGTCGGCAGGCAGCGCGCCGGCGCGCAGCAGGACCGCAAGGTCGTTCGCGCTCTCTACCGTGAAACTGCCGGATATCTGCCCAGTGCCGCCCAGGATTGGTTCGCGGATCTGAGGCGCGGAGATCACCTCGTCGTCGAGGATGATGGCGAACAGGCGCCCGACATTGGCCTGAGTAGCCTGACCGAAGCGGGTGGCGCCGCGGCCGTCGAAGCGAAACGAGACCACCGGCTCGTTGGTGCGCTGGTCGAAGGTTGCCTGCGCGTCGACGAGGTTTTCGCCGGAAACGATGATCCGGTTCTCGATCAGATGCGGAACCCGCGGCTCGTCCGTCGAATACAACACCGTCGAGCCCGCAGGCGGGCGGCCGGAGATCGCCTCCTCGACGGGAATCGACTGGTCGACCATCTGGAAGGTCAGCTTGGCGGTCTGTCCGAGGATATCCTTCAGCCGCTGCGGATCCTGCAGGCCCGGCACCTGGACCATGATGCGTTCCGATCCCTGGCGCTGGATGATCGGCTCGGTCGTGCCGAGCTCATTGACGCGCCGGCCCACCACCTCGATAGATTGAGTGAGCGCCGCGGCGATCCGGTAGTCGATCCCGGCTTCGGTCAGCGTAAAGCGCAGCAGGCCCGGTTCCGGCTCGGCCATCTCCATCTCGGTCACCGAGCCGCTCATGAAAAGGCCGGTCGAGATCGGCTGCGTCAATCTTTCGAGCGCGGTCTTCGCAGCTTCGATCTGGCCTTGGTCGCGAATGCGGACCTGGATGGAATTGGCGGTGCCGGTAAGCCCGGTATAGCCGATCTGGGCATCGCGCAGCGATGTGCGGACCTCGTCGCGGGCCGATTCGAGGCGTTCGTTGGCGAGATCCTGCCGATCGATCTGGAGCAGGATGTGCGAGCCGCCCTGCAGGTCGAGGCCCAGCGTCAGCTGCCGCTTTGGCAGCCAATTCGGCAGCGATGCCAGGGTGGAGGCGGGAACCAGGTTTGGAGCTGCGTACAGGATACCGGCCAGGACCGTCAGCCAGATGAGAATGGTCTTCCAGCGCGAAAAATGCAGCATGTTCTTGTCCGTTCAGCCCATATCGGGCGGAAACCGCCTCCGACAAGAGCTTTGGCGTTCCGATCGGCGAGCAACTCGACGAGAGCCCGGGAACGCGATGTGAAAGTTTTGGGAGTCGGCGGCCGCGGTCGCGCGGCCAGGATCATGCCGGGAGAAACGGAGGCGCGCGCGCATCAAAGGCGCGGATCGGCGACAGTTTCGCCCGGTCCTCAGACCCGATACCAATCGGTGCGGCTGACGCGGTTTCGAACGGCAGGCGCAAATCCGGGATAATGCAAACGGGCTTGCCGTTTCCCGCAATGGCAGGCGTTCCCGTCTTGAAACGGGAAGTCTCAGCTGCAACACGGCGCGCAATGTCGCGGACAAGGATGGTCGCGACCGGTTTGGACGCAGCGAGCCTCATTTGCTCTTTAGCTACATCATGTCCGACCTGGTCGGCTGTTGCCGCAGGAATGGTCCAGACCAAAAAGAGCAACGACGCGAGCAGCCGCAGACCAGCGCTCACGCTGAGCAGAACGCCGGGCCTAGCCCGTCTTCGGCCGCTTCGTCTCATCTCATCGGTATGGCTCTCATACACTGCGATTGATACGCTTTCGCCTTCTTTGCCTCAGTAAGCGGCAGGCCGCACTCTTTGTCTAACTACAGCACTTGCATTGCGAATTGAAGCGCACCTTTCACGAACTCAAAGGTCAAGTGTTGGCCGATGCGCTTCCGTTTCGACGAGGAGCACAAAGGAGGCGGCCGCTCCAGAGCACCACCCTTCTCGATGTAGCTTGATGCCTCGAACAGGGCTCATCTGCCTAGCTTCCCTGGCTTTCTCGGGGAACGTTCAGGCTGCGCGCCGGGACGCGGCCTAACGTGCCCACCTCCGACATTCCAGCCAGACCATTTTGGAGACGCTCATGGCCGACACCTGGTGGCGCACGGGCTGGCACGCGCCGGTCGATCGGCTTGATGGCGAAGGCTTATGACACCGAGGATCTCACCAACGGCCCAAAAAAGCCGATGATACGTGTTATTCGCTTCTGGCCAGCGTCGAGGAAGGCTATGTCCACACCCTCAGGGAAGGACGATGCATCAGGCATCGCAAACTTCCACGCAAAGCGTGCGATCCCATGATGAACATCCACGTCACTTGTCCGTAAGATGCGGGCACCGGGATGCTTGGCCAGAACTCTTGCGATGTGCGCGAGCAGTTCTTCCGCGCCAGTCGCATGGACTGCAGGATCCGTGTATGTCGCGCCATCGCTCCAGATCGGTAACAGCAACGCCCGCCGTCGCTCGGCGCTCTCATCGGACCAAGCAGCACAATACGAATCGATGAGAAGCGTCAAAGGCATTCTATCCCCCTATTGTAGATCACGGGTCTGCCTCGGCTCACACTCGCCTTCTTCGTTGCCGCAACCAGCTCATCGTTAAAGGCCCGCTGGCTGACGACAGGGCGCCTAAGGCCGAAAACTGCATAGTGAAAATCCGCTCAGCCAGTCACCCTTCCCGCAATCCAGGTCGGAGAGATCTCATCTGGATTTTCCCAGAAATTGCGATAACGCTGCAAAATCATCATGTAGGTGGCCAGCTGCAATCGCCCGTTGGAAGATCGCGTCGTAACCGTCCACCACAGAGCGGTCGATCTTGCGCGCCTCCATCAGCTCCAGGAGATGCTGGAATGCGCCGTAATGCGGGGAGATCGACGAGAGCGTCTCGTCGTCGCTGGCAAACCGGCCAGCATCCGTTCGCTTGATCAGGTCGGCGACAAGCCCGTCAATAACAGGCGCTATTGCGGTCCACTGCCGTCCCAACTCGCCGAGGTCGATCTCTTCGGCCTGACACACGGCGATCGCATGCAGCGTTCCAAACAGCGCGCCCCACATGAGCGCAAGCAGCGCGCTATCAAGTGCGTTCGCACGTCCCGGTTCTTCCCCGACATGCTGGACATTGCCGCCCAACGCACGAAACATCTCCTCGTTCGCGTCGAAAGCCTGCCTTGGCCCCGAGATCAGTATCGTCCCGGCATCTGTGCCAATGAAATCCGGCGTGGCCATGATCGCGCCATCGAGATAGCTGGCTCCGTGCGCAGCAAACCATTCAGCGGCTTCGCGTGCGCCATGCGGCGTTCCCGAAGTGAGTTCCACGATCAACTTGTCGCGAATGGCTGAAGCAACAGCATCGTCGCGCAGAACTGCGCTTGCCTGGTAGTCGCTTACGTTCACGATGATAATCTCAGCCGCATTGAGGGCTTCCAGGACGGACCCCGCGACAGTGGCGCCGAGCGCGGCCAGCGGTTCGGCCTTTTGTTTTGTCCTGTTCCAGACCGTCGTCCGATATCCCGACCGGAGCAGGGCGCGGGCGAGCGCTGATCCCATACGACCCGTCCCCACAACGCTGATTGAAAGCTTCATTACAATACCAATAGGTGCCAATTTTCGTCACGGGCAGAGGTATGTTGGAGTGAGTGGCGCGCACAATACGCACCTGGAGGTAAGTGGTTACCCAACGGTAAGGAGAGCATCATGAATAAGCCGACGGGCAATTGCGGCTTCGCAACCGCGATCAAGGCGATCGAAGGGAAGTGGAAAGTGGATATTCTTTGCGAGCTTGGAACGGCATCTCGCAGGTTCGGCCGATTGAGGCAGTCGATTCCGGCGATCAGTGAAAAGATGCTGACGCAGCAATTACGCGAGTTGGAGGCTGACGGGCTTGTGAACCGAGAAGTCTATCCGGGATCGCCGACTAAGGTCGTCTATTCGTTGACGGAAAGCGGAGCGGCGCTCAATGCTGGAGCAGAGGCGCTATGCCGTTGGGGTGAGCAATTCCCTTCCCGCACCGATGCTTAAGCATTGCTGTTCGCCACGCGAGTTGGACGTCGGCTTCATGGCGCTTCGCCCTCGGCCGGAAACAACGACAGCCAATAACGGGCGATGTCGTTGCGGCGCATGAAGGCGGCCTCCGGCCTGGACAGAACCGTCTCGATTATGCCTTCCAATGCCGCGGCCCGGTTGGGCTGGCCGGTCCATCGCGCATGGACGGCTATCGTCATCATGCGCCCGCCTTCTTCCCTGGCTTCCCTGATCAGGAAGTCCAGATAGGCTTCGACGTTGTCGACGAAGTCCTTGGGCGTCACATAGCCGGGGCTTACCAGATAGCGGCTGTCGTTCAAGGTCTTGGAATAGGGAATGATCAGAAGGCGCCCGTTCTGTGCCGGCACGAAATAGGGCAGGTCGTCGTTGCACGGATCTGAATCATACAGGAAGCCGCCTTCCTCGATCAGGATGTCGCGCGTGTTGACGCTGGGAAAGGAACGGCTGTTCCAGCCGATCGGCCGCTCGCCGAGCAGCTCGATGAACAGCGCGACGGCACGCTGCAGATGGTCGCGCTCCTCGTCACGGCTCAGGGTCCATTGTTCGGTCCAGCGCAGGCCATGGCCGAGCAGATCGTGACCCGATTGGCGCAGCCATGCCGTCACCTCCGGGTTGCGCCGCAGCGCCTCGGCACAGCCCGAGATCGTGGCGTGGACGCCGTGTCGCTCGAGCAGTCTGGCGATGCGCCAGATACCGACGCGGCTGCCATACTCGAAATGCGTTTCGGTACCGAGATCGCGGATGTCGGCCGGCGCCGACAAAGGATATTCGCCCCAGCCATCGGTATGGTCGTCGCCCTCGAACAGCGAATATTCCGACCCTTCCTCGTAGCAGACCACGAGATTGACTGCGACCAGACGTCCGTCCGGCCAGATGATCTGCGGCGGTCGCCGGCCGTAACCGACGAAATCGCGCGGCGGGCCATGGCGATGCTGGAGCTTCATGGCAGTATAACTCCTGGCGGGTTGCCGATCCGGGTCAGCGAGGAAATCGGGCTCGAAGGCCGGCGCGGAACGGCGAACCAGATCAGATTTACCCTTGGATCCAGGATTTCGCCACAACCAGACTGCAGCAAACCGTATGTCAATCCGCAGAACTCGGGATACAAGAATCCCGATCCACCATGCCAGGCGACAATGTCGGGGCCATCGCCCTTTGCGGGGGCGCCTGTCTGGTTTGGAGCTGCATCAGTACGGCGTTTGCATTGACGGAAGTCTGGAGGTGCTCAGCTGGCTGTCAGTCCGTGTGTGCGCCCAGGCGCCACAGCACTGACCGATTCCCGCTCGACCAGCGGGCATTCAAGCTTGGTAATGGGGTAGCGGCCGCGGCCGGGCGGTGCAGGGACTTCCAATTGCTCGATCGCCCATTGCCCCATCGCCATATGCGGCAGGATCGACGTCGTCAAAGGCGGGAACAGATGCCGGGCGATTTCCTCGTCGTCATAGCCGATCACCGAAATATCCCCAGGGATGTGCAAGCCGGCTTCCTTCAACGCTTCGTAGCAGCCGATCGCGGTGCGGTCGTTCTGGCAGAAGATTGCGGTCGGCCGATCCTTGAGTGCCAGAAGCTTGACTGTCGCGGCGTAGCCGGCGCTCGCCGACCAGTCGCCCTCGACCACCAGCTCCACATCGAACGGGATGTCGGCCGTCGCCAGTGCCCGGCGGTAGCCCTTCAGCCGATCCTGTGCCGCCTGCATCCATGGCTCGCCGGTGATGGTTCCGATGCGGCGGTGGCCATGGCTGATCAAGTGGCGGGTGGAACTCTGCCCGCCGGCGATTTCGCTCGGCACCACGGCGGGAAAGGCGTAGTCGGCGGTATAGCAATTGAGCAGGATGACCGGGATATCGAGGCCGTAGAGATAGTCGGGCGCGGTGATCTCGCGCGTAAAGATGGTCATGTAGATCAGCGCCGAAATACCCCGCTTGGTCAGTGCCGCAATCGCGCGCGGCTCCATGACGGTATCACCCAAAGTCTGCGCGACCAGCACGACATTGCCGGCATTCCACGAGGCCTGGCGCGCTCCTTCGATGGCGACGACGGCTTCGGGACTGGTCGCCAGTTGATCGACCGCGAAGCCGATCACCCCGTCCAGCCCCTCGAACGAGGCGATAGGGCTGCGAAGAGCAGAGAAGGCTGGTGGCGCATAGCCGAGGCCCCGCGCGGCCCCGATCACCCGTTCGCGGGTCTGCTGCGAGAGCCTTATGCCCGGCGTGTTGTTGAGGACGAACGAAACCGTTGCTTGCGAGCAGCCGGCGGCCCTGGCGATATCGGTCATGGTAACGCGACCCTTGGAGTTCTTGGCCGATGGCTTTCGGCGCCGGGCGGCTTCAAGGGGAGGATCGCGCAGATCCGTCGGTTCGCTCATGGCATTGTGTTCCAAATTCCCGGCTTGTCTAACCAGAGGTCGTCCTGGACGTCATAAAGACGGCAGGACGTCCGACGACGTTTCGCGTTTATAAACGAGCACTCGATTAATCATTATTATCATTCTGGTAGCCGAATGGCTAGCAGTGCGGGAGAGCAATACGCGGTCCTGAAAGATCGATTTCTCGGAATTGGGCCCAACTCAAGGCCTTTGGACGGCTTAACGGAGGCCTCCCTTCTCACACGGCAGGCAGCCATTCGCCGGCGGCACCAGAGGTTTCCAACCAGAGACTAATACTATTTACTAATAGGCGTGAGCATTCTAATGTCAATTTGTCATGCCCGGCTCGGGACCGAACGGGCCATGGCGGCAAGCAAGCGTGCTGCGCGGTATCGGTGGCACTCAGGCGCAGAGCAACGCCGCGCAATTACTGAAATGTCAGACAAATCCGACTATTTACGAACTGCCAATGAGTCTCTAGAGTTCAAATCGCGGCTGGAATGGTGCCGTTCTTTCGCTGCCATCACCCCTTGAGGAGGGGCGTCCAAGCCGCATTCGACAAGTTCAGATCAGCGAAAATGACTGAATCAAATGGGAGGTTGAACATGAAATCTGCGATACGAAATGCGTCCATCGCCGCCGCGGCCTTGGCGCTCGGTCTGTCCATCACTGCAATTGCCCGTGCCCAGGATAAACCGACGCTGGCCTTCGTCGTCAACGGCGCCTCCGATTTCTGGAAGGCGGCCGAAGCCGGTGTCAAGAAGGCGCAGGCCGAACTGCCCGGCTACAATCTGGAGCTCAAATATCCGGAGCAGTCGTCGGTTGCCATTCAGCAGCGGCTGATGGACGATCTGGTGACGGCCGGCGTCAAGGCCATCATGGTATCGGCCGTCGATCCCAAGACCTCGACCGACGGGCTCAACAAGATCGCCTCGGAGACGGCGCTGTTCACCACCGACAGCGACGCGCCGCAGACCAAGCGTATCGCCTATATCGGCTCATCCAACATCGATGCCGGCAAACAGGCGGCCGAGATCGCCAAGAAGGCGATGCCCGACGGCGGCAAATGCCTCGGCTTTGTCGGCTTGCTCGGCGCCGATAATGCCAAGGAGCGCATCGAGGGCATGAAGGAAGGGCTCGCCGGCACCAAGATCGAGCTGATCGACGTGCGTGGCGACGACATCGACCAGGCCCGCGCCAAGAAGAACGTCGAGGACGCGCTGGTCGCCAGCCCCGACGTCACCTGCATGGTCGGCTTCTATTCCTACAACACGCCGCGCATCTATGAAGCGCTGCGCGACGCCGGCAAGCTCGGCCAGATCACGGTTGTCGGCTTCGACGACGATCCGATCACGCTGGGCGGCGTCAAGGAAGGCACCGTTGCCGCCACCGTGGTGCAGCAGCCCTTCGAATGGGCCTACCAGGGCATGAAGCTGATGGCCGCCTATCTCGAGGGCGACAAATCGGGCATTCCGGAGAACGGCCTGATCATCATCCCGACCAAGATCATCGGCAAGGACGACGTCGACGCCTATGCCGCCAATCTGAAGGCAATGTCTGGAAACTGAGCGTCGTCGGCGCCGCCCCTCATCCGCCTGCCGGCACCTTCTCCCCGTGAAGAACGGGGTGAAGGGCAGTGGCTGCAATGCTGGCGACCCCCTTTCCCCGTTCTTTACGGGGTGAGGGTGAGGGGCAGCGCGACGCTGGCGTCACTGGCTCGCCTGTTATTGACGGGCTTGATCAGGCTCGTCAATCTGCGGGGAGGCCGACCCGCCAACTGCTGTCAGGCGTGATGAATTATTCCGACGCATCCATCGGCGTATCCGCGACTGCCCCGTTCCTCAGTCTCGAGGGAGTGCGCAAGACCTATCCCGGCGTGGTCGCGCTGGATGGGTTTTCGATGGAGGTCAGGCCCGGCGAGGTCATCGGCCTCGTCGGCGAAAACGGGGCCGGCAAGTCGACGCTGATGAAGATCCTCGGCGGCGTGACCACCCCCGACACCGGCACGATCACCGTCGACGGCGTCGCCCATGACGGGCTGACGGTCGAAGCCAGCATCGGTTCCGGCATCGCCTTCGTTCATCAGGAACTCAACCTGTTCGAAAACCTCGACGTTGCCGCCAACATCTTTTTCGGCCGCGAGCCGTTGCGCGCCGGTCCGCTCAGGCTGCTCGACCGCGCCAGGCTGCGCACGCTGGCGGCGCCGCTGCTCAAACGCGTGGGCGCCAATTTCTCGGCCGATACGCCGGTATCGACGCTGTCGCTTGCCCAGCAGCAGATGGTCGAAATCGCCAAGGCGCTGTCGATCGAGGCAAGGCTGGTGATCCTTGACGAACCGACATCGAGCCTGCCCCTTGCCGAAACCGACAAACTGCTCGATGTCATCAGAGCGCTGAAGGCTGAGGGGATCAGCGTCATCTTCATCTCGCACCGTCTTCACGAGGTCGAGCGGGTCGCCGATCGCGTCGTCGTGCTGAGGGACGGCAAGCTTGCCGGCACGCTGCCGAAGAGCGTCGTCAACCACGACCAGATGGTCAAGCTGATGATCGGCCGCATGCTGAAGCAGCGGGAGAAGGCCGCAGAATCGGCGCGCCCGCCCGGCACTGTCGCCCTGTCGGCCAAGGCCATTCGCACCAGCGCCTATCCAGACCGGCCGGTCGATCTCGGCGTCAGGCAAGGCGAAATCCTAGGGCTGGCGGGCTTAGTTGGCTCTGGCCGCACCGAGCTGGCGCGCGTGCTTTTCGGCATTGAGACGAGCCTTGGCGGCGCGCTCCAGCTTGATGGAAAAGACCTGGTTCTCGGTTCGGCCGCCGACGCTGTTGCCAACGGGATCTTCCTCGTCCCGGAAGACCGCAAGCTGACCGGCATCCTGCTCGATCTGTCGATTGCCCAGAATATTTCGCTTCCCAATCTGCCGGCGCATGCCCGGCGGTTCCTGGTTTCTGCCGGCGCCGAAGCCGTCACCGCCGAGAAGCAGAAACGCAATCTCGGCATCAAGGCACCGTCGGTGGCGACGCGCACCGGCACGCTATCAGGCGGCAACCAGCAAAAGGTCGTGCTGGCCAAGTGGCTTGCGATGAACCCCAAGGTGATGATCCTCGACGAGCCGACACGCGGCATCGACATCGGCGCCAAGGCCGAGATCTACGGGCTGATGCGCGCACTGGCCGATGCCGGTGTCGCCGTGCTGATGATCTCCAGCGACATGGAGGAGGTGATTGGCGTCTCTGACCGCATCGTTGTCATGCATGAGGGCCAGATCTCAGGCATTCTCGACAAGGAACAGTTCAGCCAGGAAAACGTGCTGCTGCTGGCCGTGGGCAAGCAGCCGAGATAGTTTTTTGTTTTGGTGCAGGTTCTGGTCGCAAAACCGTAGAACACTTTTGCGGAGCCTGCCTAGGCAGGGATTGGGAAGAAGACGATGAGCAAGAAAGATCTCGGCCTGCTGATCCTGATCCTTGTGGTGGGAGCGGTGGTGGCGATCATCAATCCGCGCTTTCTGCTGCCGATCAACCTCGCCAACACGTCGAACCTGATCGGCCTGTTCGGCATCCTGGCTATCGGCCAGGCCTTCGTCATCATCACCGGCGGCATCGAATTGTCGGTCGGCTCCGTGGTTGCGCTGCTCGGCGTCCTGTTCGTCGATTTCATCGCCACGCGCGGCATGGCATGGCCGGTCGCGCTGCCGCTGATCCTCGTGCTTGGCGGCATGATCGGGCTGGCACATGGCTGGCTGATCACGCGGCTCAAATTGCAGCCTTTCGTGGTGACGCTGTGCGGCCTCTTGATCTATCGCGGCGTCGCGCGGTTCTACACAGCCGACGGCACGGCGGGTTTTGCTTTCGGACAGAACTTTCCGGAGCTCGAGTTCCTGACCGCGGGGCGATCGTATGGCGTGCCGAACAGCTTCATAGCGCTGATCGTCATCGCCATCGTGATGTGGGTGGTGCTGCATCGTTCGGTGTTCGGCCGCTATCTCTACGCCATCGGCAAGAATGAGGAGGCGGCGAAATATTCCGGGATACGCACCGGCCGCGTTGTCATGGCGGCCTATGTCATCTGCGGTGTGCTGACGGCGCTGTCCGCGATCTACTTCGCCATGTACACGCGCTCGATCTCGCCGGCGAGCCACGGCCAGTTCTACGAACTCTATGCCATTGCCGCGGCAGTGCTCGGCGGCTTCTCGCTGCGCGGCGGCGAAGGCTCGCTGATCGGCGTCGTCCTCGGCACGGTTCTGCTGCAGGAACTCCAAAACCTCGTCAACCTGCTCGGCATCCCCTCCTCGCTCAACTTCGCGGTGATGGGCGGGGTGATCCTCATCGGCGTGCTGGTCGATCAGCAATGGGGCGTGTACCGGGAGCGGCGGCTGATGCTCGAGGCGACCCGCAAGGGCCTGGCTGGTGCGTCCGCGGAATAGCGGCTCCGCCTCTCCCTTCTCCCCACAAGGGAAGAAGGGAAGACGCAGCCTTAAATTAAGCCCGACATGTCGGAGAATGCCATGGCCTTGCGCAGCACATCGGCAAAGCGCTCGCCGGCCGCCTCACGCGGGCCGCTATTGTCGATCGAGGTGACGCCTGGCCCGGACAACGCCACATTGGCGCTGCGCGCCAGGCGCGCCAGCACTTCGCCGCGCGACTCGCGGCCACGCATCGCCAGTCGCTCGGCCAGGATTTCCGGCGATGCGGTGATCTCGACGACAGCCAGATTGGCATAGCGATGGCGCAGCGCCGGGATGATGGCGCGGGAGACATTGGCAATTGCGACGCGGCCATTGGCCACCGACCAGTCGACTTCAGCCGGGATGCCGTAACGCAGGCCATGCGCCTCCCAGGAGATGGCGAAGGCGCCGTCCGCTTCCGCCTCGACAAAGGCCGCGTCGGCGAGCGTGTCGTGATCCTCGCTCGTCGTGTCGCTCGGCCGGGAGATGACCCGGCGCACGAACTCCAGCCGGTTCTCGTCGGCAAACAGTGCCCGGGCATAGCCGATCACCGTATCCTTGCCGGCGCCGCTCGGCCCGACGACGGCGACGAAGACGCCGTCGCGGATCGGAAACGCAGCGGCGGACAATTCACGCTCGATCGACGCCGACACCATCACGCGACCCGCCGTCCCTGCCGCCAGACCGTGCGGACCACCGGGACGTGATCGTCGAGACGGACGCGAACCAGGTCGGCGCGCCGGCCCTGCTCGATGACGCCACGGTCGGCGAGGCCGACCGCCTCGGCCGGGTTCTTCGAAACCATGGCCACCGCCTGAGGCAGGGAAATGCCGCCGACTACGTCGCCGAGGAAAAAGGCCGACTGGATCAGGCTGAAGGGAATGTAGTCGGACGACAATATGTCGAGCAAGCCTTCGCCGGCGAGCGTGCGGGCCGAAACATTACCCGAATGCGAAGCACCGCGCATGACGTTCGGCGCGCCCATCAGCACCCCGAGCCCTGCCCCCTTCGAAGCTTTTGCGGCCTCCTTGGTGGTCGGGAACTCGGCGACGCGGACACCCTGTTCGATCGCCTCGTCGACATGGCCTGTCGTGGCGTCGTCATGGCTGGCCAGCACGATGCCGCGCTGATGGCAGGCGGCAGCGATGAAGGCGCGGTTCGGCCCCGAATTCGCCGCCGACTCCGCCATCCGCTTCTCGCAAAATTGCTGGAATTCGCGATCCGTCAGCTTCAGCTTGCGCTGGTAGTAGTAGGCATAGGTTTCCAAGTCGACGAACTGGCGCTGTCCCGGCGCATGGTCCATCAGCGACGCCAGCTTGATCCTGTGATCGCCATCGAAGTGGGCGAAGGCGGCGAGGCAATCCGGCGCCGAAACCTCGCAGCGCAGATGGATGAAATGGTCGGCCCGCAGCCGGTCCTGCTGGACGCTGTCCTCGATCGCATCGGCCAGCTTGCGCATGTCGGCCGAATTCATGTCGGCGTCGTCGTCCATGCCGACGCGCAAGGCGTCGAGCACGGTGGTGATGCCGGCGGTCGCCACCTGCGCGTCATGGGCGAGAACGGCGGCGATCGGGTTCCAGCGCACCTTCGGCCGCGGCGCGTAGTGGCCTTCGAGGTGGTCGGTATGAAGCTCGACCAGCCCGGGAATGATGAAATCGCCGCCCATGTCTTCGCCGGTCCGGCCTGCGCCGGCATCGATCCCGGCGATCAAGCCGCCGCGCAGCACGATCGAGCCTTCGACGATCTCGTCGGCAAGCACGATGCGGGCATTGTTGAGAACGGTCTCGGCGGTCATTTCAGGCAATCCTTGGAGCATTTTTGCAGCCAATTGAAACCAATTGGCGTCGCAAAAAGGCGGTTAAAACAAATAGTCATCTCAGGCAGTTCTTCTGGCCGGGCGGCGCCCGAGCGCGTGATGGGAAAGCACCATGAACGGGGCGCCAGGTTCAGTTTCGACAAACAGGGTAAGTGCGTCCACCGGCACCGGCCGTTGCAGGACCTGCGCAAACAGGCTGTCGATAGCTGCGCGAAGACGAGGGCTTTCCTGTGACGAGGCACGGCCGGATAGCGTCATATGGAACCGGAAGGTCTCGAAGACATAGGGATAGCCCCACTGGCAGAGATTGCGGAATTCATCCGGCTTCAGCGAATCAGGGCTGCGCCGTTCGATCTCAGCCTCGGTCAGCGGCGCGCGAAAACGGTCGAAGTCGCGCACAACGTCGTCGGCGAAGCGGTTGAGCGCCGGCAGCGGTCCTTCCGGCACCAGCGCGAAGAAGCCGTCGATCTGGCTGACGACCAGCCGTGGGATGGTTACCACCGGCGTCGCCAAGGCAAAATCGTCGAGCGCCGCGCGAAGCGCGGCTTCCGTTTCGTTCGAAGCCAGCCGGAAGGGCGCCTTCAGCGTCGCATGAAAACCGTAGCGGCGCGCCGAAGCGGTGTGGAACGCGACTTCCGCCGCCGACAACTCGCCCACGGCCTCGACCGGCCTCGTGGCGGCGCCGAACGGGTCGCGGCCGAGCCAATTGGCGGCGATCCGCGCCAGCGGTTCGTCCTGCCGGGGAGTGAAATAGATGGCGTAGCGCATCGAAAGTCCTCGTCAACTCCCGCTGCCATAGGCGATTTGCATGACGAAATGACGAAGCTGATGATCGCCCTGATAACAAAGTTGTTCAGGCGGGTCATTAGCCGACGATTTTTTCGCCTTGGGCCAGTTGCCGACCGGAAGGGAGCGCGATCAGGCCTTCATCAGCCATTCGTGCTCGGGCGCGTTGTGAAATTTCCACGTCCGCTTCGGCCCCGCCATGACGTTGAGGTAGTAGAGGTCATAGCCATGGCAGGCGGCGCAAGGATGATAGCCCTTGGGCACCAGCACGACATCGCCGTCCTCGATCGCCATCGTCTCATCGAGCGAACGAGCGCCAGTCCGGTCGGCATCGGTGTAGACGCGCTGAAAGGCAAAGCCCTGCGGCGGGTTGAGGCGGTGGTAGTAGGTCTCCTCGAGATAGGACTCGGCCGGCAGATTGTCCTGGTCATGCTTGTGCGGCGGATAGCTCGAGGTGTGGCCGCCCGGGGTGATGACCTCGACCACCAGCAAGGAGTCGGCCGGCTTGCCCTCCGGCAGGATGTTCGTGACATAGCGCGTGTTGGTGCCCTTGCCGCGAACCTCCTGGCCGAGATCCTTCGGCGCAATGACGCGGACCGGCAGGCCGCCGCCAAGCCCCGGCGCCGAGCAGACCGCGAGTTCGAGATCGGTGTCTGATGTCACCGACCAGTCAGAGCCCTGCGGCACATAGACCGACCACGGCTTGCCTTCGAAGGGCGACATGCGTTCGCCGAGCAGGCCGAGATCCTTGCCGCCGGCCGTCGCCTTGCCCTTGCCGGTGATGAACACCAGGCAGACTTCACGGTTCGCAGTTTGCCCGGAGGCTGTTCCGCCTGGCCGCAATCGATGCAGATCGAAACCGACATAGGTCCAGCCGGCGTTTTGCGGCGTCACATGGGCGACGCGGCCATGGCCCTTATCGGCCTTAACCAGCAGTTTCGACATCGCGCTTCATTCCTTTGGTTCGGTATCGGCCGAAGCCTTGCCGCCGTCGGCCGGCTTATAGAGATAGAAGAACTGCCAGACGGCATAGCCGGCGAAGCCGAGCGCGATCATGCCCCAGAACGGCGCGCCGGTGGCAAACTCGACCACGGCCCAGCCCAGGCAGACCGCTACGATGGCAACGCGTCGCCACAAGGGCCGGAAGAACGGATGCTCGGAGTCCTTCATCGGATCAGCCCCCGCATCGGATCAGCCCTTCGCCGGGAATACTGCATTCAAGCATTGGGGAAGCCCTGTGTTTCAACGGTGTAACCGGCAGCCGTCATCACCCGCATCAATTCCTTGTAGCCGACTTGCGCCATCTTGAACGGCGGATTCGTCTTCGGGTCCTGCTCGGCCTCGACGACGAACCAGCCTTCATAGCCGTAGTTCGCCAGCCTTTCCACGATGACGCCAAAATTCAGCGAACCGTCTCCCGGCACCGTGAAGGCGCCGAGCGCCACGGCGTCTAGGAAGGATTGCTTCTGGCGGTCGAGTTTCTCGATCACCTCCATGCGTATGTCTTTCACATGCACATGGTTGATGCGCCGGTGATGCTTGTCGATGGCGCGCAGCACGTCACCCCCGGCAAAGGCCAGGTGACCGGCATCGAGCAGCAAGGGGATGCCTTCTCCCGAAAAGCGCATGAAGGCATCAAGCTCCGGCTCCGTCTCGACCACCGCTGCCATATGATGGTGGTAGGAGAGCGGCATCCCCTGCTCGGCGCACCATTCCCCGAACTGCGTGAGGCGCTTCGCATAGGCTTTCATCTCGTCGTCCGAAAGCCTGGGCTTGGTGGCGAGCGGCTTCGAGCGGTCGCCCTGGATGGAGCGGCCGACCTCGCCGTAGACGATGCAAGGCGCGTTCACCGCCTTGAACAGATCGATCATCGGCTGGATGCGATCCTTATTCCTGGCCATGTCTTCGTCGACCAGCGTACCGGAGAACCAGCCACCGCAAAGCGTGACGTCGGCCTCTTTCAGGATCGGCAGCATGATCTCCGGGTCACTGGGAAAACGGCGGCCCATCTCCATGCCGGTGAAACCTGCCGAACGCGACTGGCGCAAGCACTCCTCCAGCGAGACGTCATCGCTGAGTTCCGCAAGATCGTCGTTCCACCATGCAATGGGGGACATGCCCAGTTTGGCTTTCAAGTCGTCACTCCAATGTCAGTTCGTGTCCACCCTCCCCCTTGTGGGGAGGGTCGCTGCGAAGCAGCGGGGTGGGGGTGCGGCGCCCGACCCCCACCCGGACCTTCGGTCCGACCTCCCCACAAGGGGGAGATAGGGGCTTGGCAGCGCCGACATCAATCTCCAATCTTCTGCATCTGCCGCTTTTCATCATAGGCTCTGCGCGCCGCATTCACTTGCGGCCGTGTCGAGACTTCCGGCACGGCAACGTCCCACCAGCTTCCACCGGCTTCGGTCGAAACCAGCGGATCGGTGTCGATGACCAGCACTGTGGTCCTTGTATTCTTCTTCGCTTGCGCCAGCGCCGTTTCCAGCCCGGCGACCGACGAAACCTTCTCGGCGATGGCGCCGAGGCTTACCGCATGCGCCGCGAAGTCGATGTCGGGCAATATCTCGTGGCGTGCGTCCTTCAGCAGATTGTTGAAGTTGGCACCGCCGGTCGCCATCTGCAGCCGGTTGATGCAGCCATAGCCTCTGTTATCGAGCAGCACGATGGTCAGCTTGAGGCCGAGCATGACCGAGGTCGCGATCTCGGAATTGAGCATCAGATATGAGCCGTCGCCGATCATCACGACGACCTCCTCGTCGGGCTTCGCCATTTTGACGCCGAGCCCGCCAGCGATCTCGTAGCCCATGGTCGAGAAGCCGTATTCGGCGTGGTAGGAGCCGGGCGCGCCCGCCTGCCAGAGCTTGTGTAACTCGCCGGGCAGGCCGCCGGCGGCATGCAGCAATATCACGCCGGAGCCCATGGCGCGCTGCACGGCGCCGATCACTTGCGCGTCGGACGGGTAGGCGGCATTGGTCGACGCCGTCACCTTGTCTGCATCGGCCTGCCAGTCCTTCTTGCCCCTGGCCGCATTGTCGGTCCAGGCAGCCGGCGCCTTCCAGCCGTTCAGCGCCGCGTCAAGCTCGGCGAGCCCTTCCGCCGCATCGGCGACCAGCGGCAGCGCCTGGTGTTTTCCCGCATCGAAAGGCTGGACGTTCAGCCCGATGATGGTCTTGCCGGAATTCTTGAACAGCGCCCACGAGCCGGTGGTGAAATCCTGCAGCCTGGTGCCGACGGCAAGCACGACGTCGGCTTCTTCAGCCAGCCGGTTGGCCGCCGAAGTGCCGGTGACGCCGACCGCCGCCATGTTGAGCGGATGATCGTCCGGCAGCGAGGATTTACCGCCCTGCGTCTCGCAGACCGGGATGCCGGCGCCTTGCACCAGCTTCGCCAATTCGCCGGAAGCCTGCGAATAAAGCACGCCTCCGCCGGCAATCACCAATGGCTTCTTCGCGCCCTTCAGCGCCGCCACCGCGGCCGCCAATTCCCTACGGTCCGGACGCGGCCGGCGCTGGTTCCAGACCCGTTCGGCAAAGAAGCTCTCGGGGTAGTCATAGGCCTCGGCCTGCACGTCCTGGCAGAGCGCCAAGGTCACCGGTCCGCATTCGCCCGGATCGGTCAGCACCTGCATGGCGCGATTGAGCGCCGGGATGATCTGCTCGGGCCGGGTGATGCGGTCGAAATAGCGCGACACGGGCTTAAAGCAGTCATTGACCGTCGCCGTGCCGTCGGAGAAATCCTCGGCCTGCTGCAGGACAGGGTCGGGGATGCGATTGGCGAAGACATCGCCGGGCAGAAACAGGACAGGCAACCTGTTTACATGCGCAAGTGCTGCCGCCGTCACCATGTTGAGCGCGCCGGGGCCGATCGAACTTGTCGTCGCCATGAAGCGGCGACGGAAATTGGCCTTGGCGTAGGCGATCGCCGCATGCGCCATCGCCTGTTCGTTGTGGGCGCGGAAGGTCGGCAATTCGTCACGCACCTGGTAGAGCGCCTCGCCGATACCGGCGACATTGCCATGGCCGAAGATCGCCCAGACGCCGCCGAAGATCGGCATTTTTTTGCCGTCGATCTCGGTCATCTGGCGGGCAAGAAAGCGGGTCAGCGCCTGCGCCATCGTCAGGCGGATTGTCTTGGTCATCTTGTTTTCCTCCGCAGTCCTAATGCCGCGCCTTCTATGCTGCTTTGCGGCCGCGCGCGGCAAGCCATGCCTCGGTTAGTCTCTCGAAGCGCGACGCCATGTCGGCCACTGCCTCGTCGTCCGACATCTTGCCCGCAAGCCACTGTTCGGCCGCGTTGATGAAGATGGTGCGTCCGACGGCGAAGCCCTTGACGATGGGCGCTTTGGCGGTGGCAGCGAAGGCCGCTTCCAGCTCGTCCTGCGGCGCTTCGAGGCCGAGCAGCACAACCCCACGGCACCACGGATCGTTCTTCAGGATCACCGCCTCGATCTTTGCCCAAGCCCCGGCCGAAGCCTGCGGTTCGAGCTTCCACCAGTCGGGCTTGATATCGAGCGCATAGAGTTCCTCCAGCGCGCGCGGGATCGTCGTGTCCGTGAGCTCGCCGTGCTTGCCGGCGATGATCTCGATGAGAAGTTCTCTTCCCACTTTCCGCGCGGCCTCGAACAAGCTTTTGAGCTTCTGCTGCTGCTCGGTCTTCAGCGGCTCCGGGTCGTCGGGGTGATAGAAGCACAGGCACTTGATGCAATGGTCGACCGGCCACTCGATCAATTGCGAGCCGATGTCCTGCGAGAATTCAAAACGAAGCGGCCGCGATCCCGGCAGCTCGACCGGCCGGCCGAGCCAGGCGAAGGAATGGCGGGCAAATTCGAACATCGCCTCGCGGCCGTATTTCTCGTCGAGCAGCATGCCGTAACCGGCGCGGCCGGCGGCAACCTTTGCCGCCGCCTTGACCGTCAGCACCTTGAAATCATGGATGCGCGACGGATCGGCGCCGGCTTTCGCGGCGACATCGTCAAGCTGGATACGGTGGTCGCAGGCCAGCGCCATCAGCGAGGGAATGACGCGCCGGCGCGTCGTCGCCCAATGGATATGGTTGATCGCCTCGTCCTTGCGCAACGCCAGATGCCTGCTGCCGTTCTTCAGGAAGAACTGCAATTCCTCGAAGGTCGGGTATTCCGGCGCGCAGAGCAGCCGCGACACCGCGAAGGCGCCGCAGGCATTGGCCCAGGTCGCCGCCGTCGCTAGGCTTTCCTCTCCGAGCCAGCCGCGCAGGAAGCCCGACATGAAGGCATCGCCGGCGCCGAGCACATTATAGACCTCGATCGGAAAACCCTTGCCGACAATGCCGTCTTCGAGATCGTCGCTGATCGGCCCGTCATAGACGATGCAGCCCATGGCGCCGCGCTTCAGCACGATAGTGGCCTTGGACAGCGAGCGGATCGTCTTCAACGCGCTGAGGCAATCGTCAGTGCCGGAGGCGATCATGATCTCTTCTTCGGTGCCGACGATCAGGTCGCAGTCGGGCAGCACCGTCTTCAGCCGGGCGGAGACCCGGTCGGATTTCACGTAGCGCTCGAACCCTTCGGCATGGCCGGCAAGGCCCCAGAGATTGGGGCGGTAGTCGATGTCGAACACCACCTTGCCGCCATTGGCCTTGATGGCGCGGATCGCCTTGCGCTGGGCGGCATCGCTGTTGGGCCGCGAAAAATGCGTGCCGGTGACGACGATGGCGCGCGCCGAGGCGATGAACGCTTCGTCGATGTCCTCCTCCGCCAGCGCCATGTCGGCGCAGTCGCTGCGATAAAAGATCATCGGCGAGACGCCTTCGTCCTCGACCGACAGCAGCACCAGCGCGGTCAGCCGGTCCGGGTCGGTCTTGAGGCCGTCGACCGAAACCCCTTCGCGCGTCAGCTGCTCGCGGATGAAGCGGCCCATCTGCTCGTCGCCGACGCGAGTGAGCAGCGCCGAGCGCAGGCCGAGCCTCGCCGTGCCGACCGAAATGTTGGCCGGACAGCCGCCGACCGACTTGGCAAAGGAGGTGATGTCCTCCAAGCGCGAGCCGATCTGCTGGCCATAGAGATCGACCGAGGCGCGGCCAATGGTGATGACGTCGAGCGGCGCATGTTTCGCGTCCATCGCTTCGCCCATTCGAACCTCCCATCAGCCTTGTTGTCTTGGGGTACACGCGCGAGCGGCAGCGTGGCGCCGGTAATATGAAATAATAATTCCAATCCATAGTCAATATGGAACGCGCATTCCTTTGTTGAAAAGTAGCCTGTCAGGCCTTGCGCTTGCGGCCAGCGTCGCGCCGCTTCTCGCCAACCGCAACGGTCAGCGCCATGGCCAGCGCCATCGTCGCTGACAACGAGCGGAAGCCGGCGAAATCGGCCTCGGCGACCTCGAACCAGACCTTGGCGAACTGGGCGAGCGGCGAAAAGGAACTGTCTGTGATCGCCACGATCGGAACGCCTTGCTCGGAAATGACGCGCGCCTCGTCGATTGCCGCCGGGGCATAGGGTGAGAAACTGATGGCGATAACGGCATCTCTGGGCGAGGCAAAGCTGATCATCTCGGCGTTGAGGCCGGCGGCCGATTCGATCAGCTGGTTGCGGATCTTGAGCTTGCCCAGCGCATAGGCGATGTAGGAGGCGACCGGATACGAGCGGCGCTTGGCCAGCACATAGATGGTCTCCGCCTTTGCCAGCAAGGCGATCGCCTCTTCGAAATGGTCTTCGTTCAACCTGCCTGAAATATCATTGAGCGAGGTGCTGGCCGCGGCGACGAAGCCGTCGAAGATCGCCCGGTGACCAGCGCCTTCCTCGGCCTTGGCGCGCAATGCCGCCAGTCTTTCGTCATAGGACGAATTGCGCTCACGCAGGCGCTCGCGAAACACCAGCTGCAGACTGGTGAAGCCGTCGAAGCCGAGCTGCTGGGCGAAGCGGATCAAGGTCGAAGGCTGGACGCCGGCCGAAGCGGCGATGCTGGCGGCCGTGCCGAAGGCAATGTCGTCAGGATTGTCGAGCGCATAGGCGGCGATCTGCGCGATACGCTTGGGCAGGCTATGGCGCCGTTCCAGGATCGTCGTCCGCAGCGTCTCGAAATCGCGGGGCACCCGTTCGTCCATCGTCGCTCCGCCCAGGCTCATCAGTCGATGCCGTGTGTGCCCCATCATAGCGAGCCTGTGCAAGAAGGCCATAAAAAATGAGGCATGCGTTCCATTTCTGGATAAAATGGACTAATTCATCCACACAATCTTTCTGGCGACGGAGACAAGGGAAATGGTCGGAGTCGGTCTTATCGGCACGGGCTTCATGGGCAAGTGTCACGCCATCGCCTGGAACGCGGTCGGCACCGTCTTTCCCGACGTGGCCAAGCCAAGGCTGGTCCATCTCGGCGAGGTCAATGAGGATCTTGCCAAACGTCGTGCCAGCGAATTCGGCTTCGCCAGGGCTTCCGGCGACTGGCGTGCCGTCGTCGATGATCCGGATATCGATATCGTCTCGCTGACCACGCCCAACCAGTTCCACCCGGAAATGGCCATCGCCATCCTCGAAGCCGGCAAGCATCTGTGGTGCGAAAAGCCGATGGCGCCGAGTTTTGCCGAGGCGCAAGCCATGGCGGCGGCGGCGCAAAAGTCCGGCAAGGTGGCCGCTCTCGGCTACAACTACATCCAGAACCCGGCCATCCGCCATATCGGTGCGCTGCTCGACGAGAAAATCATCGGCGAGGTCAACCATCTGCGCGTCGAGATGGATGAGGATTTCATGGCCGACCCGGAGGCGCTGTTCTTCTGGAAGCACGAGGCGGCGTCCGGTTACGGCGCGCTCGACGATTTCGCCGTGCATCCGCTGTCGCTGGTCGCCGTGCTGTTCGGCCGCGTCGCCCGCGTGATGTGCGATATGGCAAAACCCTATGCCGATCGCCGCGTTGCGTCGGGCGGGCGCCGCGCGGTCGAGACCTACGACATCGCCAGCGTGCTGATGCATCTCGAAAACGGCATTGCCGGCACGCTGCTGGTCAATCGTTCGGCCTGGGGCCGCAAGGGCCGGATCGCCATCCAGATCTTCGGCTCGAAGGGCTCGATCCTGTACGACCAGGAGCGGATGAACGAGTTCCAGCTCTACCTCACATCAGACCGGCCGACCGAGCAAGGCTATCGCACTATCCTGGTGGCGCCGCATCACAAGCCCTACGACGCCTTCCTGCCGGCACCCGGCCACGGTCTCGGCTTCAACGACCTCAAGATCATCGAATGCCGGGAACTTTTGGCGCGGCTTGCCGGCAAGCCGGCGCGCATCATCGATTTCGACGAAGGACTCGAAATCGAGCGCACCGTGCATGCCATGGCGCGCTCGTTCGAGGAAAAGCGCTGGGTGGATGTTAGATAGCTCAACCTGGAAGCCGGCGACGCATCAGTTGCCGGCGGTTGTGGCGTTGATCTCCCACCCGTCCACCCAGAGCTGCCGCAGATCATCGCCTTCGCCCTTGAACCATAGGCCTGTCGGCTGGCAGTCATCGATGCGGTCGCTGCGGAAATTGCGGATGGCCTGGCGGAGTTCGCACCATGCGACGATGTTGGCGGTTTCGGCATAGTAGATGAGGGCGATCGGGCGGATGATGCGTTCGGTCGCCCGGCCCGCTTCATCGCAATAGGAGAGGTCGAGCTTTTCCTCGTCGCGGATGGCGCGGCGAACCAGCGCCAGATCGACTGCCGAGGCCGAAGGTGCTGCGAATCCCCAGGCATGCAGGGCGTTGGCATCGAGCGTCTGGCGCAAAGGCGGCCGCACCGCGCCGGCGATCTTGGCGCTGACGCGCTTGGCCGCCTGCTTCAGCTCGCTGTCGCCGGTGCGCTCCAGCAACGCCAGCGACAACACGATCGCCTCCATCTCCTCGATCGAAAACATCAGCGGCGGCAGGTCGAAGCCGGGGCGCAGGATATAGCCAATGCCGCGGCCGCCTTGGATCGGCACACGCATCGCCTGCAAAGCGGCAATATCGCGATACCGAGCGCATCGTCACTTCCAGACGCTCGGCAATCATTGCCGCGGTCACCGGCTTTCTGGCTAGCCGCAGGATCTGGATGATCTCGAACAGACGCGACGCCTTGCGCGATTCACTCAACCTCGAAGGCAACTGACAACACCCCGTCAGTTGGGATCACCTATAGGGCGGCTTATCGGTTTGAAAATCAACAGGTTCCGCTGCGGCTTTGCGGCGCCAGACGGCAGGCAACTGACATGAGCTACACGGAAAACCTCTGGCTGTTCTTCATTCTCCTGTTCGGCATTATCGCCGTGCCGGGCATGGACATGCTGTTCGTGCTTGCCAATGCGCTGACCGGCGGACGCGACAGAGGATTGGCGGCGACCGGCGGCATCATGCTGGGCGGCATGGTGCATACGCTGAACGGCGCGGTCGGCGTCGGCCTGCTGATGCATTTCGTGCCGATCCTGTTCAAGCCGCTCCTGATCGCCGGCGCCGCCTATATGGCCTTCATCGGCATTACTCTGATGCGCAGCTCCATCACCGTCGGCGATAACGCGCCCGCCGGCAGCCGCACTGCCTGGAAGGCGTTTCGCCAAGGGCTGGTGACCTGCCTGATCAATCCGAAGGCCTAGCTTTTCGTCCTTGCCGTCTATCCGCAGTTCTTGAAGCCCGCCTACGGTCCGATCTGGATGCAGGCAACCGTCATGGGGTTGCTGACGGTCGTCACCCAGGCCGCCATTTACGGCGGGCTTGCGATCACCGCCGGCCGCAGCCGTAACCTGCTGGTCGCCAATCCGCAGGCGACCGCTTTTGCCGGCCGGGCGGCCGGGTTATTGCTGTTCGCCGTCTCGGTGTTCACTGTCTGGGAAGGACTCAGCGCGGCGTGATCCGCCGGGGAACGCCGCGCTGCCGTGTTTCAGCACCCTTGCCACAAGAGGAGCGCGTCAGGCGGCCCCCGGACGGCTTGATATCATTGCGCGTCGCGCTGACCGGCGCCGCTCGACGGCGTCGGCAAGGCCGTGCAGCACCGTCTCGGTGGTTGCCCAGTCGATGCAGCCATCGGTGATGCTCTGGCCATAGACCAGCGGCTTGTTGGGCATGACCTCCTGCCGGCCGGCGACGAGGTTGCTCTCGATCATGACGCCGATGATGCGCGCGTCGCCTGCTGCGACCTGGCCCGCCACGTCAGCCGCCACCGTCGGCTGGTTCTCAGGCTTCTTGTTGCTGTTGGCGTGGCTGACATCGATCATCAGCCGAGGTGCTACCCCGACCCGACCGAGCTCCGCGCAGGCGGCAGCTATGCTCGTTGCGTCATAGTTCGGCACAATGCCGCCGCGCAGGATGACGTGGCAGTCCTCGTTGCCGGTGGTCGTCGCGATGGCGCTGCGCCCGCCCTTCGTCACCGCCATGAAATGATGCGGCTGGGCGGCGGATTTCACCGCCTCGGCGGCGATCCGCAAATTGCCGTCGGTGCCGTTCTTGAAGCCGACAGGGCAGGACAGGCCGGATGCGAGTTCCCGATGGATCTGGCTCTCTGTCGTGCGCGCGCCGATCGCCCCCCAGGCAACGAGGTCGGCAATATATTGCGGAGTGGCCATGTCGAGGAATTCGGTCGCCGCCGGAAGGCCGAGATTGTTGACGGCGGAGAGCACGTTGCGGGCCAGCCTCAGTCCCTTGTCGATATTGAAGCTGCCGTCCAGGTCGGGATCGTTGATCAGGCCCTTCCAGCCGATCGTCGTGCGCGGCTTCTCGAAATACACGCGCATCACGATCTCCAGCCGGTCCGACAGGCTCTCTCGAAGCGTCGCCAGACGGTTGGCATAGTCTACGGCAGCGGCCGGATCGTGGATCGAGCAGGGGCCCACGACGACGATCAGCCGATCATCGGCGCCGGTCAGCACGGCGTGGATCGCGTTGCGTGACGCGGTAACGGTCCGCGTGGCCGTCAGCGTGCGCGGTATCTCCCGCATCACCTGGTCCGGCGTACTCAATTCCCTTATTTCCTTGACCCGAAGATCGTCGGTGGTGGTCAACACGGCTTTCTGCTCCTGATTGGGAGACCTGCCGGCTGAAACAAAAAAGCCGCCAGGTCTGGCGGCTGTTCGGATTTTGATGCTCCAATCTTCAGATCGAGCGCAATCCTCCCGCCGCCAGCGAGCTGCCGTAGCTAAAGTACCAGAACGAGGCGGTCAGGTGGATCATGCCAGCCCTATAGCCGAAGCCGGGGCGCTTGTCACGCCCTGATGCTACTCTGCGCCCGCTCCGGCAACGTTCTGGTCGTAATCGACCAGCGATCCGGTCATGACGCCCGACTGCGGGCTGACCATATAGCTGATCAGCCGGGCAAGCTGGTCCGGCTTCACCAACTGGCCCATCGGCTGCGCGGCCTCGGCCTTTTCCAGCCAGTCGTCGGGTGCCGCGTGCCATTTCTTCTGCACGATGTCCTCGCCCTCGGTGTCCATCCAGCCAGGCAGCACCGCGTTGCAGCGGATGCGATTGCTGCGATAGGCGTTGGCGACATTCTTGGTCAGCGTCATGAGAGCGCCCTTGCTCGACGAATAGGGCGTCAGGAACGACTGGCCGCAATGCGCCGACATCGACAGCACGTTGACAATCGAGCCAGGCGCCTTGCGGTCGAGCAGGTGCGCCACCAGACCCTGCATCAGGAAGAAGGGGCCGCGCACATTGGTCTGGAAGATCTGGTCGAATGTTTCCTCGGAGGTCTCGACCAGTGATCCGCGGGCCGAGGTGGCGGCGGCGTTGACCAGCGCGTTGACGGTGCCGAAATGAGCGATCGCCGTTTCGACGGCCCGCTTGCAGTCGGCCACTTGGGCGACATCGGCGCTGATGAAAATCGCGTCGACGCCCGACTTCTTGAGGGTGGCGACGGCCTTGTCGCCCTTCTCCTGCGAGCGTCCGATTAGCGCCAACGCCCGGCAGCCCTCATCGGCCAGCGCCTCGGCGACGGCGAAGCCGATGCCTTGCGCGCCGCCGGTGACGAGGGCGCGTGTTTCGGAATTGCGACCGGCGGAACCGTTCATCGCCTTGCTCCTGTGCTTGATGTTGCTTCAGATGGTCTTGTCGAGGCGGACGGTCTTGCCGTCCCTGGCCGATTTTAGCGCCGCGTCCGCCAGCCGCAGCGCGACGAGCCCATCCTTGCCGCTCGGTGCGGCCTTGTTGCCTGAAGTCGCCGCCGCGATGAAGGCGGCGATCTCGTTGGCATAGGCGTCGAGGTAGCGGGTCATGAAGAAGTCGTGCAGCGGCGGGCGCGTATAGCCTTTCTCATTGGCCAGTTCGATCGACACCGGCCGCTGGTTCTCGGCCGCGACCATGCCTTTCGAGCCATGCACCTCGATGCGCTGGTCGTAGCCATAGGTGGCGCGCCGCGAATTGGAGATGATGCACTGCTTGCCGGAGGCGGTTTCGAGGATGACGCTGACGCTGTCGAAATCGCCGGCCTCGCCGATTTGTCTGTCGACCAGCACCGAGGCATGGGCGCTGACCGCCACCGGCTCCTCGCCGAGCAGGAAGCGCGCCATGTCGAAATCATGGATGGTCATGTCGCGGAAGATCCCGCCCGAGCGGCCGATATAGTCGAGCGGCGGCGGGCCGGGATCGCGCGACGTGATGGTCACCATCTCGACGGTGCCGATGGCACCGTCGTCGATCGCCTTGCGCACGGCGGCGAAATGCGGATCGAAGCGGCGGTTGAAGCCGACCATCAAAGTGGCGCCGGCCTTGTCGACCACGGCCAGGCATTCTTCCACTCTGCCGGCGTCGAGGTCGATCGGCTTCTCGCAGAAGATTGCCTTGCCGGCCTTGGCGAACTGCTCAATCAGATCGGCATGGGTGTCGGTCGGCGTGCAGATGATGACCGCATCGATATCCCCGGCTTTTTCGATTGCCTCGATAGTGCGTACTTCTGCGCCATAGGCCGACGCCAGCTCCGTCGCCGCCTTCTCGAAGGCATCGGCAACTGCGACCAGTCTGGCCTGCGGATTGGAACCGACGGCACGGGCGTGGACCTTGCCGATGCGGCCTGCACCAAGAAGAGCGAAGCGGAGAGACATGGGATTTCCTTTGAGGATTGTTCGAAATGGAAGTGCGTCTTTACTGCACCGTTCACGGCAAGGCGCAGTAGATTTTCTTATTGCAGTTGCTCGGCGACGGGCCGATGACCCGCCGCGCCGGCATTCGCCTTAGGCCGCAAGTTCTGCCTCCCCGGTCTTGGCGCCGGTGATGTATGAGACGACGTCGTTGCCGTCGGTGTCCTGCTTGCGCAGATTGGCGACGATGCGGCCGCGTCGGAAGACGACGATGCGGTCGACCAGATCAAACACCTGGCGCATGTTGTGACTGATCAGGATCAGCGGCTCGCCATTGGCTTTCAGCGTGCGGATGATGTTTTCGACCTGCATCGTCTCCTGCACACCAAGTGCTGCCGTCGGCTCGTCCATGATGATGAGCTTGGACGCAAAAGTCGCGGTTCTGGCGATTGCCACGCACTGGCGCTGGCCGCCCGACATGTGGCGGATGGTGTTGGAAAGGTTGGGAATCTTGACCGCCGTGCGGATCAGCGCTGCCTCGGTCGCCTTACGCATGAACTTGCGATCGAGGATCGAGAACGGCCCGAGATTGAAAAGCACCTTTTCGCGGCCGAGAAACAGGTTCGACGGCACGTCGAGATCGTCGGCGAGCGCAAGGTTCTGGAACACCGTTTCGATGCCCGCCTCGCGCGCGGCGATCGGGCCGGCGAAGTTCACTTCCTTGCCGTCGAACCAGACCTTGCCGCTGGTGCGCTGCTCGACGGCCGTGATCTGGCGCACGAAGGTCGATTTGCCGGCGCCGTTGTCGCCCATGATGGCGACATGCTCGCCCTTGCGCAGTTCGAAGTTCGCGCCTTCGAGCGCATGCACGCCGCCATAGTATTTGGTCAGGTTTTCGGTCTTCAGGACGATGTCTGACATGATCAAGCCCTCATTGCCCGCAGGCGCTGGCGCCACTGATCGAGAACGACTGCGCCGATGATGATCACACCCTTGACCATCTCCTGGTAGTAGGCGTCGAGGCGCAGGAAGGTGAAGCCGGAGATGATGACGCCGAAGATCAGCGCACCTATCACCGTTCCGATGATCGAGCCGCGGCCGCCAGACAGCGAGACGCCGCCGATGACCGCCATGGCGATCGCGTCTAGCTCGTACATCACGCCCATGCCGGCCTGAGCGGTGAGGTTCTTGGAGCTCAGCACCACGGCAGCAAGCGAGGCAAGGATGCCGGCAATGACGAAGACGAGGATCTTGTGGTTCTGGACATTTATGCCGGACATGCGGGCGGCGTCCTCGTTGGAGCCGATGGCATAACAGTGCTTGCCGTACCTGGTGTATGACAGGATCAGCTGGAACAAAATCGCCAGCGATATGAAGATGATGACCGGCATCAGCCCCTTGCCGATGGCGGCGAAACTTTCGGTGGGAAACGAGATCGGCTGCCCCTTGGACCACCATTTGGCGACGCCGCGCGCGGTGACCATCATGCCAAGCGTGGCGATGAACGGCGGAATGCGGGTGTAGGCGACCAGCGTGCCGTTGATCAGGCCCGCCAGCAGCCCGCAGCCGATCGCGACAAGCACCGGCACGATCACCGGCAGGTCGGTCCAGCCCTGCTCGATGAACATCGCCTTGGGGTTAGGGTTGCCGTTGACCGTCGCCACCTGGGCGAAGCTCATGGCGATCATCGCCGTGGCGCCGACGACCGAACCAGAGGAAAGATCGATGCCGCCGGAAATGATCACTTGCGTCACGCCGATGGCGATGATGCCGACGATCGATACCTGCAGGATGATGATCTGCAGGCGCGCCTCGTTGAAGATCGTATCGACATTGGCGCGGGTGTTGAACAGGAAGCTGTCGCCAAGAAAGACGCGGCCTATCAGCTCGAAGGCGCCGACGAGGATGATGAGCGCCAGGAAAACGTTGAATTCGGCAGGCCATGTGCGCTTCTTCGCATCATAGCTGAGTCCGCCGACGCCATGGGTTGTCTGTGCCAAATCTTGATCCTCCATCAGCCGCAGTCGCCCTCCCGCCGGCTGTTTCGGCGATAAGGGAAAGGAGGAGCGGCGCCTTTTTGTTTTTTCGACATCGGATTCTCAAACCGGTCCGATGCTCTGCCGCGCCGCTCCCTATCGAAAAACGGGTCCTCTGCCTCAGTTCTTCTGCAGGAACTTCTCGATGTTTGCCGGCGTGACCAGCTGGAAGGGGATGTAGACCTTCTGTTCAACCGCCTCGCCCTTGGAAAGCTTGAGCGCCGCGTCCAGCGCCCCGGCACCCTGGCCGGCCGCATCCTGGAATACGGTGACGTCGAGATCGCCCGCCTGCATCGCGGCAAGCGCGTCCTGAGTGGCGTCCACGCCGCCGACGACAACCGACTTCATGTCGATGTTGGCAGCCTTCATGGCCTGGATCGCACCGATGGCGCTTTCGTCATTGTTGGCGATCACACCGTCGAACGGCTTGCCGGTCGACAGCCAGTTGGTCATTAGGTTCTGCGCTTCCTCGCGTTTCCAGTTCGACGTCTGCTTGTCGATGATCTTGATGAAGCTGCATTCCGGAGTGGCGATCACATCGTCAATGTCCTTGGTGCGCTGCACCGCGGCCTGGTTCGACAGCTCGCCCATGATCACGTAGACATTGGCCTCGGTCTTGCCGGCTTCCTTGAACAGGCGGCAGACTTCCTGGGTCTCGAGAGTGCCTGACTCAACCTCGTTCGAGGCGACGAAGGCCTGGTTGTCCGGCAGTGTGTCGACATTGACCGGCTCGCGGTTGACATAGACCAGCGGAACATTGGCCGCAGCGGCGGCGTCCGACATTGCCTGGGTGGCCGAGGTGTCGACCGGATTGACGATGATCGCGTCGACGCCCGAGGCGACAAAGTTCTTGATCTGGTCGAGTTGCTTGGCGACGTCGTTCTGCGCGTCCTCGACCTGCAGCTCCACGCCGTCCATGCCCTTGGCCTGCTCGATCATGCCGTTGCGCAGCACGGTGAGAAAATTGTCGTCGAACAGCGCCATTGACACGCCGATTTTGGCAGCGAGGGCGGACGAGCTCATCAGCGCCAACAATGCGGCGCCCAACAGCAGTTTCTTCATTTTATCTCTCCTCCACAGAATTGGTGTCCGGCTGCACCGATCTACCCGGAATCCCCGATCTCCAGGGGAATCTCTCCCGATTGCCATCTCCGTTCCCGATGGCGATTTCCGCGCTGGCTGGAACGCCAAGTCCTCTGCTTGAAACAGATGTTCCGGAACGAAAGAACCAAAATACCTATCTGGTGAAATATTTATTCCATTCCGCCTGCGGGCGTCAAGGAGATTCCGAAATCGGATGGCGGATTTTCGGACAACGCGGCTGAGCGCCGGCAAACCTTCTGCAAGAATCCATCAGGCTGATGGTTCACATCATTGCCGATGCATCGTGATGCCCGATCTGAACCTGGATGCATTGGCTGAGCCTAGATGTTTTGCCCGAATCTAGATGTTTTCCGGCAGATAGATGTCGAAGGGCAGGAAGGTCTGGCCCGGCGCGTTGGCAGCGCCTGCCTCGATGGCATGCGCCATCAGATCGACAAGCTCGCGGCATAGTGCTGCCAGCGGCGTCGAAATCACCATGGTCAGGATGTTGTCGGCGAGCGCCGCGCGCGACTCGGCGTTGATCTCATTGCAAACCACCACCGGCATATTTACGGGCCTCGCTGCCCTGAGCGCGGAAACCGCGCCTTCCATGCCGCCGCCGGCGACGTAGCAGCCGGCAAGATCCGGGTACCGCGCCAGAAGATCGATCATCGCATCATAGGTCACCTGGTTGGCTTCCAGGTTGACCAGCGTCTCCATCACCGTGAATTCCGGCGCATGCTCGCGGAAAAATGATCTGAAGCCGATCTCGCGTAGCTCATGGCCATGGAAGCGATGGCTGCCGACAAAAAGCGCTACCTTGCCAGGCTTCCTCGCCGCCCTGGCGATCATCCAGGCCGCGGTACGACCGACCTTGCGGTTGTCGAGGCCGACATAGCCCTCGCGGATGCCGGCGGCAAAGTCGGATAGCAGGGAGAAGACGGGTTGCCCCCTTGCCTTCAGGGTCTCGACGGCTGCCGTCAGCGTCGGATGGTCCGGACCGACAAGGGCGACCGCCCTGGATTTCGCCGCCAGCTTGCGCATCTGGGCGGCGATCTCGTCGGGGGCCAGCGAACTGGCGAAATCGATGGTTGTGACGCCGCGGAAGCGCTGCGATTGCGACACCGCCAGTTCGAGTTCCCGCGCGAAATCGCTGTAGAAAACATCATTGCCCCTCAGCAGCAGAAAGCCGAGCCGATATTCCGGCAGTTCCTGGCGCATCCGCTGCTTGATTAGCCCGGCGGCGTGGTAGCCGATGCTGGTGGCGGCCTCATAGACGCGGCGCGCGGTTTCCTCGCGCACCGGCAGGCGGTTGTTCAGCACCCGGTCAACGGTGGCGACGCTGACGCCGGAGGTGCGCGCCAGATCGGTGATGGTCGGCCGTTTTGCCATGGCTGTCTCTCCGCTTGCCAAATTGGTTTACATTATTCTGATGGAAAATGATAGAAACCATCTTTGTGATATTGAGCCTATCATGGCTTGGCGTTACTTCTAGGCTTCGAGGCCTGCAACCACGGCCTGGTCATTGACCGTGCGGATTGCAGGACGCTGGTGGAGGCACTCTCATGGACGCAATGTTGAACGCAGCACCGTCCCGGCGCGACTACAGCCTGATCGGCCGCGCCGTCGAGACCGGGCTGGCGGCGGCCGAATGGTATCATACCGACATCCCGCGCAAGCAGATGAAGGAGCTAATGCAGCGCTCCGACGGCCCGGCGATCCGCGACACCATCATCTGGCTCGCCGTCCTGATCCTTAGCGGCGCAGGCGGCGCCTGGTTCTGGGGTACCTGGTGGTGCGTGCCGTTCTTCTTCGTCTATGGAGTCCTTTACGGCTCTTCCACCGATTCCCGCTGGCACGAATGCGGTCACGGCACCGCGTTCAGGACGCAGTGGATGAACGACGTGATCTATCAGCTCGCCTGCTTTATGATCATGCGCAATCCGGTGACCTGGCGCTGGAGCCATACCCGGCATCACACCGATACGATCATCGTCGGCCGCGATCCAGAAATCGCGGTGATGCGCCCACCGGACCTGTTGCGCGTCGTGCTCAATTTCTTCGGCATTGTCGATGCCTGGCATGCCATGAGCGACATGGTGCGCAATGCGGCCGGCATCATCAGCCCGGCCGAAAAGACCTTCATTCCCGAGCAGGAGCAGCCAAAGGCTATCCGCATTGCCCGCATCTGGACCGCGATCTATGCCGCGACCATCGTGCTGGCAATTTATAGCGGGTCGTTCCTGCCCTTGATGCTGGTCGGTCTGCCCCGGCTTTACGGCGCCTGGCATCATGTCATGACCGGCCTGCTGCAGCATGGCGGCCTCGCCGAAAATGTCGTCGACCATCGCCTCAACAGCCGCACCGTCTACATGAACCCGATCAGCCGCTTCATCTACTGGAACATGAACTACCATGTCGAGCACCATATGTTCCCGATGGTGCCCTACCACGCGCTGCCCAGGCTGCACGAGATGATCAAGCACGACCTGCCAGCGCCGACGCAGTCGATCCTGGCCGGCTATCGCGAGATGGTGCCTGTCTTCCTGCGCCAGCTGCGCAATGAAGACTATTTCCTCAAGCGCGAACTGCCGCCGACCGCGAAGCCCTATCGCGAGGAATTTCACAACGACAACGATGCTGTCGCGGCAGCAGCGGAATGATATGCGCCCATGCCGAGCAACATGCCGGGCAAGCTGACCAAGCAAAATTCTGCCGGGGAGGACTGATGAGCGACTGGGTCGAAGCCTGCGATGCCGGAGACATCGACGAAGAGGACGTGATGCGGTTCGACCATGGCGGCCGCACCTTCGCCATCTATCGCAGCCCCGACGACGAATATTTCGCGACGGACGGTCTTTGCACGCATGAGAAGGTGCACCTGGCCGACGGGCTGGTGATGGACGACATCGTCGAATGCCCGAAGCACAATGGCCGCTTCAGCTACAAGACCGGGGCGGCGAGGGGTGCGCCGGTCTGCGTCAATCTCAGGACTTATCCGGTCAAGCTCGACGCCGGCAAAATCCTCATTCGGATCGGGTGACGGTGATGACGAAGGGGATGGTCATCATCGGTGCCGGCGAATGCGGTGGACGGGCTGCCTTGGCGCTGCGCGATCTCGGCTATGACGGGCCGGTGACGCTGGTCGGCGACGAGCCGCATCTGCCCTATGAGCGGCCGCCGCTGTCGAAAGACGCGATGGCCGGCGACGCGCCCGAGATCAAGGCGATCGCCAGCGATGAAATACTGGCCGAGAGGTCGATCCGGCATATCCATTCGGTTCAGGCGGTGGCGATCGATCGCGCCGCGCATCTCGTGCGCCTGTCGGATGGCTCGGTCCTGCCTTACGACAAGCTCTTGCTGGCGACCGGCTCAACCCCGCGTAAGCTGCCGATGCCGGGGCTTGGCGCGCGCTGCGTCTACCTCCGGACCTTCAATGACGCGCTGGCCATTCGCGCGCATCTCAGCGCCGGAAACCGTATCGCCATCGTCGGCGGCGGCTTCATCGGTCTTGAGCTCGCCGCCGCGGCACGCAGGCTGGGGGCCACGGTCACCGTCATCGAGGCGCAGCCGCGGATCCTGATGCGCGGCGTGCCGGCCGAGATCGCCAAAATCATCCACGAGGCGCATGAAGCCGAAGGCGTCAAAATCCTGTGCGGCGACGGCATCGCGGCGATCGCCGACGACGGCGCCGGGGTGCGCATCGCGCTTGCCGGCGGAAAGGACATCGTCGCAGACCTGGCAGTGATCGGCATCGGCGCCGTGCCGGTGACCGGACTTGCCGCGGAAGCGGGGCTGACGATCGACAACGGCATAGCTGTCGATGCCGAGCTTCGCACCAGCGATCCGGACATCTTCGCCGCCGGCGATTGCTGCTCGTTTCCGCTTGCCGTCTATGGCGGCCGGCGCGTGCGGCTGGAAGCCTGGCGGAACGCGCAGGAGCATGGCGCGCTTGCGGCCAGGAACATGCTTGGCGCCGGTGAAAGCCACGCGGCGGTGCCATGGTTCTGGTCGGATCAATACAGCCTGACCTTGCAGATATCAGGCCTGTCGGACGAGGGCAGCAAGGTTGTGCGCCGCGACCTCGACGATGGCGCCTTCATCCTGTTCCACCTCGCCGAGGACGGCAGGCTGGTCGCGGCGAGCGGCATCGGCCCAGGCAATTCGGTCGGCCGCGACATAAGGCTGGCCGAGATGCTGATCGCCAAGAGGGCAAAGCCGGCGCCTGAGGCGCTCGGCTCGCAAACGATCAAGCTGAAGTCGCTGCTGGCGGCGTGAGCCGCGGCGGGTTCCCCGAACTATTGGAAGAAATGACGGAACGCGCCCAGACGAAGGCACGCTCTGTCTTTGTCAGGCAATCAGCAGGCCTCCATCCACAACCAGAATTCCACCTGTCGTATATGGATTGCGCATTGCGAAGATAATCGCATCCGCCAAATCTTCCGGCTGTCCAAAGCGGCGAGCGGGCAGCGAGGTTTCAGCCCACTTGGCACTTTGCTCACGGCGTGCGCTGTTTATAGGCGTATCCACCAGCCCTGCCATGACCACGGTCACGCGAACGGGTGAAAGCTCCCTGGCAAGCGCCTTGCCGAAACCCGGAATGGAAGCACCTTCAGCGGCAAGAAGGGAGAACCCCATAGCGGGAGGGCGGACCGCCGCCGCGCCGCACATCATCACGATCGAGCCAGTGGGCGAAAGGCGATGCGCTGCAGCCTGCACGACTGTGAAGTAACCTCGCATCTTGTCGAAGCTGCGTTCGACATCCTCATCCGTCAGATCGGCGAGCGGCTTTGCCCGCGCCAGTTCGTCGGCGACTGCAGTGAGGACCAGATGGTCAATTGTGTCGTAATCGGCAAGGGCATTCGCGACGCCAACCGCATCGCGCATATCGGCTGCATGAAGCCGCACATGTCCCGGCATGCCTTCTGATGCGCGTTGGAGCTTCTCCATGGAGCGGGACATCATAACGACCTCCGCGCCGCGGGCCGCCACCTCCCAAGCCACGGCATGCCCGATTCCCGAGCTCGCGCCGACGACAACCACCCTCTGTCCTTCCAGGTCACGCTCCATGTTGATGTCCAGCTATCGGCTCTTGAAAAGAGTGGAATAAGGTTCGGTGTTGATAAGAAGGATCACGCACTGCTTTTCCGACATACAGGCATCGGCATGCATCTGGTCTGCCTTCTGGGTCCAATATGATCCGGGCTGCAGCTCGATGTATCGGCCCTCACCCGTTTCCGGCACCCAGTGGCTCCAGGTGCCCTCAATGACAATGCCCTGATAGTCTGCCGTATGTGCATGTATCGGTGCTTGCCATCCCCCCGGGACTTTCAGCAGCGTTCCAGCCGGACCCACATCGCGCTTGCCCCATAAGGGGCCCAGCCGGTGGGGCTGGTCAGGCATTTCCTCATAATACGGCACCTTCTCAACGGGCAGGTATGTATTCTCCAGGGCGTAAGTCTGAGACGGCAGGATAATAACCGCGGCTACCGCCGCCACGAGCTTTGGAAAAGACACTGACATCTCCCTCAATGTTGCCACGTTGCCACGAATCTACTGGCAGCAGAGAAGAGCCTATTGTGGAATGCCGGACGAACAATGATACTGCGTCCGAGATGTATGCTCGATCATCCAATTCTGCCGATCCTGTCGTCCATCTTCTTGGACAGTTCCTGCGTGATCTCAGGCCAGCGGAAGCGAGTTACTGCCGGGCCGAGGTAACGCGGCCTTGGGGCATCGGCCTGCAATTCCAAAAGGGAATTCGCTTCCATTTCGTCGCCGAAGGCAGCTGTTGGGTGCTTATCGAGGGGTCTGAACCAGAGCGGCTGGACCAGGGCGATGTCGTGCTCCTGCCACATGGCACCAAACATGTCATCGCCGACGACCCTGAGAGCGCGGTGACCGATCTCGCCCTCTTGGGGCCAAGACAGATATCCGGCACAAGCTATTCCCTCAACACCGGCGGCGGGGGTGCCCGATCCCTCATTTTCTGCTGCACCGTGGATTTCGAGGAACCGCTGGCCGATCGATTGATTGGGACCATGCCCGCAAAACTTGTGCTTCGGGAGGGACCGAACCGCACCCGATCTCTCGGCATGCTGCTGGAGGTAATGGCGGCGGAGATGGCGGAAGAAAGCGTCGGCTCGGCCACAATAATGGCCCGTCTGGCCGATGCGGCCATCAGCATCATTGTTCGCGATTGGGCCAGGGATAGCGATGATCATCGCCGAGGCTGGCTCGCTGCGCTGCGCGATCGAGGACTTGGCCCCGCCCTGCTCGGCATCCATACGAGACCGGGGGAAAACTGGTCTCTGGCCCGATTGGCGAGAACTGCGGCCATGTCGCGGTCGACCTTCGCCGAACGTTTTTCACATGTGCTTGGGGTATCGCCGGCCCGCTATGTGCTCGAATTCCGAATGCGCGAAGCAAAACGCCTGCTCCTTGACCCGAGCCTGACGATCCCAGCCATCGCCGCGCGCCTGGGATATGCTTCCGAAGCCGCTTTCAGCCGTGCCTTCAAGCGGACCACAGGAAACCCTCCTGGGCAACTTAGGCGCTTACGAACGGCTTCCGAAGTGAGGCGCGAACCCCGAGCCTAGAGCCTTTCGCATTTAGGTTGACTTGTATCCGGCGTTTTCGATGTAGTTTCGGCATTCCAGTGG